>JBDSAK010000281.1:0-4292 GCA_039922195.1 Mycobacteriales bacterium | reverse complement strand
CGTGATCGACACTCGCGAGCTTGGCCGCCGACCGGGATCGATGCGTCGGGTTCAGCGCGGTGACCCAGCTCCGGAAGATCTCGGCGTGGAGATGATCAGGGTGCCCGCCGGCGCCGAGCTCGTTCTCGATCTGCGGCTTGAGTCCGTGATGGAGGGCGTGCTCGTTTCCGGTGTCGTGACAGCTCCGCTCGTGGGTGAGTGCGGCCGCTGTCTGGAGCCTGTGACCTCCACCATCGAGGTCGAACTGCAAGAGCTGTACGCCTACCCCGAGTCAGACGCGACGGATGACGACGAAGAAGTGAGCCGGCTCGTCGGCCACCTCATCGATCTCACCCCGGCGCTGCGCGACGCGGTTGTGCTGGCGCTGCCGCTCTCGCCGCTGTGCGAGGACGACTGTCCTGGCCTGTGCGTCGAGTGCGGTGCCAGACTGTCGGACACCGATTGCGGCCATTCATCGGCCGCGATCGATCCGCGGTGGGGCGCCTTGACTGACCTGATCGAGCCGACTGGCCTGATCGACCCGAGCGGGAAGCCGTCAGCAGACGGCGTCCAGGACAACCAGGAGTAATACGGTGGCGGTTCCGAAGAGGAAAATGTCGCGCAGCAACACGCGGGCGCGGCGGTCGCAGTGGAAGGCCAAGCTGCCGGCGTTCGCAACGTGCAAGCGGTGCAAGCAGATGAAGCTGCCGCACATCGCCTGCAAGACCTGCGGCACCTACAACGACCGCCAGGTTGTCAACTTCTGACCTGATGCGCCCCGTGCGCATCGCCCTGGACATCATGGGCGGTGACTTCGCACCGGAGGGCATCGTCGACGGTGCACTGCGCGCCGCTCGGCAGGATCCCGCTGTGCGCATCGTGCTGGTAGGCAGATCCGACGTCGCCGCGCGCCTGCGATCCGGCGCCGACACCGATCTGGTCGACTTCGTTGATGCGGGCGAGCAGATCGGCATGGACGAAGAGCCGGTCCTTGCCGTCCGGTCCAAGCGGCACGCATCGGTCCGCGTCGCGGCGTCACTTGTTCGCTCCGGCGAAGCTGACGGCTTCGTGTCCGCCGGCTCGACCGGCGCCACCGTCGCCGCCGCCTTGCTGGCCCTGGGGCGGATCCCCGGGATGTCGCGGGCCGGCCTGGCGGTCGTGGTTCCCGCGGCGACCGGCCCCGTCATCCTGCTCGACGCCGGTGCCAGCCCTGACGCGAGCGTCGACGCTCTGCGCCAGCTCGCGGTCGCGGGGTCGGCGTACGCCACGATTCGTCTCGGTTTGCCGGCGCCACGAGTCGGGTTGCTCGCGATCGGCGAAGAACCCGGCAAGGGCGATGAGTTGCGCAAGCGGGCGTACGACGTGCTGGCCGGCCAGGACGGGATCCACTTCGTCGGCAATGTCGAGGGTTGCGACGTGGCGACGGGAGGCCGCGCCGAGGTCATCGTGACCGACGGCTTCACGGGCAACGTCCTGCTCAAGGGCATGGAGGGTGCGGTCGTCCTGGCGACAGCGCACTTTGCCGCGGTCGCGGACGATCCACGCGTGAACGACGTCGACGGGATCCTGCGCGGCGCGCTCGCGGAGGCGGCGAACAGCCTTGACCCGGGGCGGCGCGGCGGTGGGGTGTTGCTCGGTGTCAATGGCGTCGTCGTCGTGACGCACGGCGCCACCAGCGCTGAGGCGATTGCTGCGAGCATCGCTGATGCTGCTGATGCGGTCCGCAGCGACGTCGTCGCCGGACTCACCGCGGCGATGGACCCGACAGGTAGTGCCGCACGCGCGACCGCGCCCAGGGTCGGCGAGCCCGCGTGAAGAGCACGCACAGAACTCACGACGTCGCCGTCGTCGAGCAGGCCCTCGGGGTGGACATCCGCGACGAGGAGCTGCTTGTTCGCGCGCTGACCCACCGGTCGTACGCGTACGAAAAGGGCGGGCTGCCAACCAACGAGCGACTCGAGTTCCTCGGTGACGCAGTGCTCGGCGTCATCGTCACCGACCATCTCTACTCGACCCACCCGGACCTGCCGGAAGGTCAGCTCGCGAAACTGCGGGCGGCCGTGGTCAATATGAATGCGCTTGCTGCCGTGTCCCGGCGCCTCGGTCTCGGGGAATGGCTGCTGCTCGGCCGGGGTGAAGAAGCCACCGGCGGACGGGACAAGGCCTCGATCCTCGCCGACGGTCTCGAGGCCCTGATCGGCGCCGTCTACATCGCCCGTGGGCTCGACGAGTGCCGCGCACTCGTGCACCGATTGTTCGACGACATGATGGAACACGCGGCGACCAGAGGCGCCAGCCTGGACTGGAAGACCTCGCTGCAGGAGCTCACCGCGGCGCAACTGCTCGGCGTACCCGAGTATTCGGTCACCGAGTCCGGACCCGATCACGAGAAGGCATTCGAGGCGACGGCACTGGTGAGCGGCCAGCCGTGGGGCACCGGCGAGGGGCGCAGCAAGAAGGAAGCCGAGCAGCGCGCCGCCGAGTCCGCGTGGACCGCACTGCAGCACCGTTCACTGATCGGTACGGCGGACGCCGTCGCGCTGACCGAGCAACTCTCCGGGGCTCCGCTCACTGACGACCTGGACTAGCACGTGCCCGAACTCCCCGAGGTAGAGGTCGTCCGGCTCGGTATCGAGCGCGGTGTCGTCGGCCGGACCATTTCCTCGGCCGTCGTCTTCCATCCACGGGCGATCCGGCGGCACGTCGCGGGCGAGCGCGATTTCGTCGACCTGCTTGCGGGCCGCAGCGTGCTTGCTGCTCTGCGCCGCGGAAAGTACCTGTGGCTGCCGCTCGACTCCGGTGATGCCATCGTCGGGCACCTCGGCATGAGTGGGCAGCTGCTCGTCGTGTCGCCGGACAAGCCGATCGAGAAGCACCTGCGGATCCGCTTCACCTTCGACGACGGCGGCTCTCAGTTGCGGTTCGTCGACCAGCGCACGTTCGGGGGTCTGTTCGTCGCCGCCGGCGGTGCCGATCTGCCGGACGATCTGGCGCACATCGCGCGCGACCCGCTCGACCCCGAGTTCGACGACGCCGCCTTCGTCGCGGCGCTGCGCCGCCGGCGTACCGGCATCAAGCGAGCGCTGCTCGACCAGTCGCTCATCTCGGGCGTCGGCAACATCTACGCGGACGAGTCCTTGTGGCGCGCGCAGCTGCACTATGACCGGCCGACCGATCGGCTGCGCCGGGCCGACGCGATGCGGCTGCTCGCTGATGTCCGTGGCGTGCTCGGCGAGTCACTCGCTGCGGGCGGCACCAGCTTCGACGCGCTGTACGTCTCGACCGACGGTGTGTCGGGTTTGTTCGAGCGCGAGCTGGCCGCCTACGGCCGGGAGGGCGAGCCATGCCTTCGGTGCGGTACGCCGATCCGGCGCGACCACTTCATGAACCGCTCGTCGTTCTACTGCCCGCGCTGCCAGCGCCCGCTGCGTAGCCCGCGCCGACCCACCCCCTGACGCGCTGCACCCATACCCACCAACTCGGCGACTGACCACTGACCGCGTTCACGCACGCTCAGCTGCAGCGCTGCGGGCGACCGAAACGGTCAGTTGCTGATGTGGACGAACACGCTCCATGCTGACGCCGGGCCAGGGTATGCACCTTCGGCCTTCGACCGCGAACCTCGCCACTGTCACGACGAGGCGCGCGCGGCTTCAGCGATCACAGCGGCGAAGCGGTCAGCCGCGTCGGCGTACCGGAGGAAGAGTCTCGGCTCGGTGAGTTCGAGTTCCATGATGACCGGAGTGCCGTCGTCGAGCTGCGCGACGTCGATTCGTGCGTACATCAGGTCAGTGGCGACCCAGGAAAGTGCACGCTGCGCCAGGGCAATCTCCGCGTCGGTCGCTTCCGCAGCCTCGACGTCGTCGGGCGACGTGGCGCCGGCCAGCATCGGGGCTTTGCGAACAGCGTGCGAGAACGAGCCGCCGAAGTGGATCAGCGAGCGCTCGCCGTACGCCTCGACGCTGTGCAGGTAGGGCTGCACCATCACGTCGCGGCCGAGCGCGATCTCGTCGGCGAGCGCCTGCGCGGCATCGGCGTGGTCGGCGGTGAAGCGCATGGTGTCGTAGGCGGCGACCGAGACTGCCGGCTTCACGACGGCGACCGGCCAGCCGCGCTCACGAAGGATCTCGTCGAGCTGCCGGGACGTTCCGCGATCGATCCATTCAGTGGGCACGACGGGAACGCCGGCCGCTTCCAGCCGAGTGAGGTAGCGCTTGTCGGTGTTGGCGCGGATCACGGGTGCGGGGTTCCACAGTGCGGCGACCCCAGCCACTCGGTCGACCCAGGCCAGAAACTCCTGGTGGCGGGAGGTG
>JBDSAK010000280.1:0-10652 GCA_039922195.1 Mycobacteriales bacterium | reverse complement strand
CGGGCGAGTAGCGACTTGATCGTGCCGGTGGGCGCGTCGAGGACGGTTGCTATCTCCGCAACCGGCAAATCGGCCAGGTAGTGCAGCGCAAGCACGGCGCGCTGCCGCTCAGGGAGTTGGCGCATCGCCATCCGGACGGAGACGGCGCGGTCGATGTCTGCCGCCTCCTCTGCGACGGCAGAGGCGTGCCGTGCGATCGCGCGCCGGCGCGCCCGCAGACGACGGAAGTGCCCGTTGACCTCGTTCCTCGCGACGCGGTATAGCCAGGCAGTCGGAGCCGTCATCGCCGACACCTGCCGCCACTGGCAGCTGGCGCGGACGAATGCCTCCTGCGCCGCCTCTTCCGCAACAGCGCGGTCGCCGCAGTAACTCCAAAGAGTGCGCACAACCGGGACGTAGTTGCGCGTGAAAAATGCGTCGAAGTCCACGCTATCGTCCACGCCCACCTCGCTATGCCGTCGCGCGGCCGTCCGCGCAGGAGACACAATGCGCAGGGCAGCACGCGAGGTTGCATTCAAGGCACGAAAATCTCGCTCCGGAGCCGGGGCGTGTTGTGGCTTCCCGCCCGCTCCGGATTGCCCAGAACGATGAGATTCGGACTCGCGGTCGCCAACGACACGCGGTCCTGCTCGATTCTCCTTGCCTACGGCGCGACTCGAGGTTGGGTGTCGGGCGCTCGCGCCTGAACGGCACGCTGAGGTCGCTCGCAGAAGGGGGAGTGTTCCGAGGGATGCGCACGATGGAGCGGACTCCGCCAAACGTGGGAGTGTGCACGCTCACGGTTCTATCGTGGTTGTCAACGGAACGCTTCACAATTGCGAGCCGTAGGCCGAGGCCAGCGCTGGCTCGGGTGCGCGTTCGTCGGTGCGCGCAAACCGTTCGAAGATCCTGTACCTCACTATTGCTGTACCGCTGCGTATTCGAGTGGTGCGAATTGACGTGGGGGAGCGGCTCCCCGGGCTTGGGGACAGAGCACCTGACCGGAGCGGCGTCGACGATGCCGAATACGCCTGGCGCAATGGGCCGCGGGACGAGATACAGCGGGCGTCGTATGACGACACGGCGCGGCCAACCGCCCAAACGCGGATCGTCAGGTGAGCCACCCCAGGTTCGTTGCAGTGCTCGTTCCGTGGCTTTCGGGCCAGGGAAGAAGACCTGCGTCATGGCCAGACCGAGGAAGTATTTCTGACAGGCTTCGCCGCCGAGCGATCGATGAGGTTCTCGCGCGCGGCGCCGGTCCTCGAGCGGCTACGCATCTCGGGCTGAGAGCCGCGGTTCGCACGAATACGGCGACCGTCACGGGGGAGCGGGCCCCCATACTCAGTTCGGGTTGACGAAGCGCACGGACTTGACCATGTCGATCAGCTCCTGGTTTTTGGTGGCTTCGGCGGACGGCGCTGCCGGCGACCCCCCCGGCGAAGGCGGCACGTTCCATGACGAAGCGATGAAGACCACCCGGCCGCGCTCCGTGTCGATGATCCAAATCTTGTCGATCTGCCCAGGGTTTTCCAGGGATCTGCCGCCACCGGGACTGCTGACCCACACGTTGAACCTGAACCGGCCGTCACGCCCCCAGCAGGGTCCGTCGAGTGCGGTCGGCGCGGTGAGTTCCAGGTACAGGCCGTCGCGGCCGCCAATGGTCACCGGGACTGGCTTGGTCGTCGTCGACAGCTCTTGGGCGGCGAGCGCGTCGGCGAGGTCGCTCACCGACGTTCCGGCATCGATCTGGCCCGCGTTCTCATCGCACGGGTTCTTGTCGACGGCCGAGACCGTCCAGTAGCCCAGGAAGCGGCGGAGGCCATCATTTTTGCTGCCATCATCTGTGAATGCCCATCCTGTGAGGGCCTGGTAGCCATCGAGGACGTCGACCACGGCCAGCGGCATCCCAAGCAGCCCGTTGGCTGTCAGCGCGTACGGTCCCGGGCCGTATGCGTCCCGCCCAGCCAGCCTGTAGTCGGGTGCAGTGGCACGCTTCGTCGTCGGACTCGACTTCGGACTTGTCGTCGTTCGTGCCGTAGGGCTGGTCGGGCTTGTCGTCGGGGTTGCGGTCAGGCTCGTCTGCTGAGGTGTCGGTTCGGTACTGCTCGGGGAGCGCGCTAGCGGGGTTGACGAGTTGGTGCACGATGCGAGAAGTACGACGCTCGCCGCCAACGCCGCTCGCACGCCACGGTGTGCGGGTCGCCGGTTCATGAGCTTCTCCTCGCCTGCGCAGGTTTGGTCGTCATCGCCGGGTTGCTATCTCAGTTCGGCTTGACGAAGCGCACGGACTTGACCATGTCGGTGAGCTCCTTGACTTGATTTTCGGGGACTCCTGAGAGGTAGCCGGCGCTCAGGACCACCCGGCCCTGCTCCGTGTCGACGATCCACAGCATGTCGACCCCCGGCCTTGGCATGTATCTGCCCCCACCGGGACTGCTGACCCACAGGTTGAACTTCCCCGTCCCGCAGGTGGCGAAGTCGATTGCGGTGGGCACGGTCAGTTCCAGGTACAGGCCGTCGCGGCCGCCCACGGTCACCGGCACCGGCTTGGTCGTCGTCGTCAGCTTTTGGGCGGCGAGCGCGTCGGCGAGTTCGTCCACCGATGTGCCGGGATCGATCTGGCCTGCACTCAGATCGCACGGGTCCCTGTCGACGCCCGAGACCGTCCAGTAACCCGAGAAACGCTCGATAAGCCCGACTGCGGATGCAGGTGAGGCAAATGCCCACCCGTTGTAGTCGTAGTTGGTGTAGCCGTTGGGGGTGTCGATCACGGCCAGCGGCATTCCACTCAGCCCATTCGCTGTCAGCGCGTACCTTCCCGGGGCCAGCGGCACTTTCGGGGGCTCGTCGGACAGCAGCTTGTAGTCGGGTGCAGCGGCACGCTTCGTCGTCGGACTCGCCAAAGCACTTGCCGTCGCACTTGCCGTCGGCCTGGCCGGACTGGTCGGGCTCGCCGTCTGGCTTGCGGTCAGGCTCGACGTCTGAATTGTCGGTTCGGTGCTGGCAGGGGAGCCTGCCGGCGGCGTTGTCGAGTTGGTGTCGCACGCTGCGAGCAGTACGACGCTCGCCACCAGCACCGCTCGGATGCCAACGAGTGCGGGTCGCCGGTTCATGAGCTTCTCCTCGCCGTGTTGCTGTCGATGCCTCGTGTGTCGCGCGCGGTGGGTGGCCGGATCGTTGTGCTAGCGGTCGCTGGAGTCGTCTAGGTGCATGACGATCCCGGTCGATGCGGAGCCCTGGACCGCAACCGTGCAGATCCCGCTGGAAACCGTGCAGATGAGGAAGTCACCGGGCTCGTGGTGCCAGATGTAACCTTCGGTAAACGGGGACCCTCGGATAAACGCCTTCAGGGCGAGCCGGTCGTCGTCGAGCCACTGGACCAGCTGGAAGTCCTCAGCAGAGGTGTAGCCGGTTGGGACGCTGAGTTCGAGTGGCCGGCCCGTCCGCGACTCGAAAGCGGATGAGTCGTAGTCTCTATCCGATGACGCTAAGGTGCCGCCCCGGGCGACGAGGCGCGAGCCGACCCGCCGGAAGCGGGGAGCTGGCTTAACTACTGCCGTGGCTGCAGTCTTACCCACGACGATCGTGCGAGGCCTGTTGCGCTGATCCGCTTCGAACGACGCCCTCGAAACCTCCACTTGCGTCCCGGTCGACACCTCGTACCGCATCAAGGTGTCACGCGGGCCGTCGATGCTGGTCTTCCAGTACACGGAGTCGTCGTACACAGCCTCGATGCGCTCGGGGCGGACAGGAGAGAATGGGGGCCCACTCCGCGCGACCCCGAAGCGAGCGACAACTCGCCGTTGATCCGTGGCGTAAACCACGATTTCGGCGTCGTTGGGTTCGGTGGGCTCCTCCCAGGCCAGGATTGACCCGGCGTTGGACGAGGCGATCCGGTAACCCCTGGAGCGAGATCCAGCGGTCTGGCCAATCCGGACGGGCGCCGACCCGTCGGTAAACCAGATGCCACCGTTCCGGGCATCTGGGTACTCAACGAACACGGCACCGTCGTCGGTGGCGTCCACATACCAAAACGGGCGGCCGGCGTCGATGGTCCGGTCGCCGAAATGAATCGTCTGGGGGCTTGTTCCAGGCTTGGAGGGGCTTGTTCCAAGCTTGAAGGGTCCATACGTCAGCCGTCTGACCGACGGTGCCTTCCCCCGTACCACCGTGGGCGTCTCGACCGGCGGGGTGGGTGTCTCGACCGGCGGGGACGGCGTTTCGATTGTCGGGGACGGTGTCTCGATCGTCGGGGTGGGTGTCTCGATCGACGGGGTCGGTTTCGTGGGCGGGATCTGGTCTTTGTCCGCGGTGACCAGCACGGCGGTGCCCGCCATCAGCGCGAGGGTCATGGCAAGTGCTGCCACGTTCCCGAGCCGCCGGCGACGACGTGCCCGCCGGATTCGACCGTGCACTTCGACGAGCCGATCGGCTTGGCGTCCCTCGATGGTCGAGGCACGCTCGGCCAGCAGCGTGAAGTCTTCGGCGTTCACGACCGGCTCCTCTCGTCCACGACCGGCTCCAACGCCGCATCAAGCCTCAACTTGGCGAGCGCTTTCGCGCACTGGCTCTTGACTGTGCCGACCGAGCAGTCGAGCAGCTGTGCGGTCTCCGCTTCGCTGCGGTCCTCCATGTAACGCAGCACCACCACCGCCCGCTGTCGCCGGGGGAGATGGCCGATCGCATCCCACAGGTCCTGCCCGTCCTCCGGCCCCTGCGCCATGACCGGTGAGGGCCGGTCGGGCAGGACCGCCGTAGGCATCTCACGCGTCCACTGTCGGCGCCACCACGACGCCGATGTGGTGACCAGGATCCGGCGGACGTACGCCTCCGGATCCTTGATGCCCTTCCAGGCGAACCACGCTTTGGTCAACGCCGTCTGTAGAAGGTCCTCGGCTAGCCGCTCGTCCTGGACCAGCAGGTACGACGTCCGCAGCAACGCCGGTGAACGGGCAACGACGAAAGCGTCGAAATCGGCTTCGTCCGCCATAGCATCACGCCCTTTTGGCCGCGCGCCCCCGGCTCCGCGCCGGCATCGCTATGGAGACGTGTTGGAGCCGCTAAAGGGTTGCCCACGGCCTTCAGACTCCTCCCCGGGGCGCAGCTGGACAACGCCTGAATCGATCATCCGGGCCGCAACACCAGAGCCTCGCTGTCGCCGACGCAGTCTGACGGATCGCGTCGCCCGCAGTAACAGGATTTCGCCGCCCATCGGGTTGCCCTCACGCATGGTGGTAGACGTGATGCTCGACTGCAGGGTCGTTCACGAGGATGAAGTCGACCACGTTCCAGAAAACCGATAGCCATGGGTGTTGCAGCGCCGCTTCACGGGTGAGCTTTACTCCCCAGAGCGGCTTGTCCGAATACGGACACGCCGCGTCGATTGCCGTCGCGGCTGGCTCGTCCTGGCCGACGACCGGTCCGACTCGGCAGCCGAACGTGACGTGATTGCCGTCCGTGTCCTCGCCGAAGGTTCCGAGGATCACGTCGATCCATGCTTCCCGGACGTCATCGTGCGTATGGCAGGCGGCGAAGTAGACAGCGTGCGCGGAGCCGTCATCGAGGATGAAGCCACGAACAAGTCGATACGAGGTGCCGCATCTCTCGCACGTTTTGTCAGTCTCGTCGCGATCCCCGTCGAACGACAGCGTCATGCGCGCGCGACCCTCGCGCTGAGGTGCCGGCTCGCTCTAGCTGAGGAACAGCCACGGGCCGGTGTCGCCGTTGCCGGCCCTTATGCTCGCTGCTTGGGGTCGGTAGGGATCCGTCCGGGCCGAGCAACCTGCTCGGCGAAGTGCGCAGGTGCCTGCAGGCAATACGACTCGGTCAGCAGTTCGGCCAACTCCTCCCAGTCGGAGCCTTCGTCGAGTAGAAGGCCGATGACGTTGCCACCCCAGTCGGAGCGAAAGTACGGCTCACCCAGGTGCTCGAAGGCATGGACCTCGTCCGGCTCGCCACGGAAGGTGATGCGGAACCTCTGGTCCTCGCCGCCGAACACATGCGCGACCGTCGCTGTGCCGACGCGCCACCGGGTGCCGGTCCAGGCAGATTCCATCCGGCAGCCCGTCAACCGCACGAGGACGGCGTCGAGGCGGAGCACCCATTCCTCGGGCACCAGCGGTCGGTCGGCAAGGGACATGGAAACAAGCTACGGCGTGGCACAGACAACTCCGTACTCGCGCGAGTCCAGCGTTCAGCCCTGCGCCGCCTCGGGTTCGTCGGCCATGGTGCCTTCCGCGGCGTGCGCCTCCAGGTACCGCCGAATCGCCAGTGCCGCGGCGGCACCCTCGCCAGCGGCTGACGCCGCCTGCTTGGTGCTCCCAGCTCGGACGTCGCCGGCGGCGAACACGCCTGCCAGGCTGGACTGCAGCGCGGCGTCGGTGGTGATGAAGCCGAACTCGTCCAGGTCGACGACTCTCTCAACCAGCGCAGTGTTCGGCGTCAGACCGATGAAGACGAAGACGCCGTCGACGGCCAGGTCGCGCCGCTCGCCCGTACTGGTGTTCGCGATGACGACATGGTCGAGCCGGCCGTCGCCGTGGAACTCCGCCGGCGCGGAATTCACCAGAATTTCCATGGCCGGGTTCTCTTCGACTTTTTGCACCACGACCTTGCTCGCGCTCAAGGCCTTGTCGCGCGTCACGATCGTCACCTTCGACGCGAATTTCGTGAGGAAGATGCCCTCCTCGCCGGCGGAGTTGCCGCCGCCGACCACCATGACATGCTTGTCGCGGTAGAAGGCGCCGTCGCACGTCGCGCAGAAGTGCACGCCCGCACCGAGGAAGTCATCCTCGCCGGGGATGCCGAGTCGCCGGTACGTCGACCCGAGAGCGAGCAGCACCGCGGTTGCGCGGTACTCCTCGCCGTCCCCCGTACGCACGAGGCGGTACCGGCCATCTTTGTCGATGTCGGTGACCTCCTGCGCGGACAGGATCTCGACACCGAAGCGTTCCGCCTGCTGGCGCAGCCGGTCCGCGAACTCCGCGCCGGTGACCCCTTCCGGGAAACCGGGGAAGTTGTCCAGCTGCTCAGTCACGCCGGCCTGTCCGCCGACCCCACCGCGTTCGATGACCAGGGTGTCGATGCCCTCCCGTGCGGCGTAGAACGCCGCGGTCAGTCCGGCGGGCCCGCTGCCCACGACGATGAGGTCGTAGAAGTGCCGCTTTGCCGTAGTTTGCAGGCCGAGCTTCGCGGCGAGCTCGGCGTTGGACGGCTCGACGAGGACGGACCCGTCCTCGAAACGGATCGTCGGGATGATGTCCTTGCCGTTGTTGATCTCTTCGACGTACGCGCGGCCGGTCGGATCGGTGTCGACGTCGACGAAGTCGTAGTGCACCCGCTGCTCACCGAAGAACTGCTTCGCGCGCTTGCAGTCGCTGCACCAGGTGGTGCCATACATCGTGATCTTCGTGTGGGTCATGTCCATTCCTCGCTCGATGTCCCGGATCCACCGTCGGACTCGCCGCAGGCTCTGAAAAGCGGCTCGCGTCGACTGCATTGTTGGCGGCTTGTTCCCGAAACGCGCTGAACCAGGGCCATAGTGCCCGCTAGACCGGGGGAGTGCAGAGCCAGAACTTGAGTCAGGCCTCGTTAGGCGCCCCCGTGCCGGTGCGGTGCCTGACTCCTTCTATCACCTGAACGTTCGCCCGGCCGTCCGCGCTCGCCTGATTCACCACCGGATATGCGGCCGGTGCATCAGGCTTGCGCTCGGCCCCCGAGGACGACCAGGGTGACCGATCACCGTGGTGCGATGTGCAGCGAGCCAGCAAGCTTGGCCCCACGTGCGACCTTCAACACGGCATCAGCATCGACATGTACGGACCCGCTTTGATCACCGACCACCTCGACGTGGGCGCCAGCAGCGACATTCAGCGAGCCAGAGTGCCTGCCGGTGATACGGCCGGCGCTTCCGGGTTGCAACGCTAGCGAGCATCGTCCGCCGCAGCGAGCGCAGGCTCTTCCTGCGGCCGGTCACCGGGCGGCTACTGGCGGCTACCCGTGGGCGCGGAACCGAAGTTGAATGGCACCGACGCCGTACCGCCGTAGTGGCGCTAGGCTCGCCCGTCATGGGACTTCTCACCTTCAGCCTCAACGTCACCCTGGACGGTTGCGTCGACCACCAGGAGGGGATCGCCGACGACGAGACCCATGCCTTCTTCACCCGTCTCATGGACGAGGGCGGGGCGATGCTGTGGGGTCGTGTCACCTACGAAATGATGGAGAGCTACTGGCCGGCCGTCGCCCGCGGCGACGAGAAGGCGCCGCCGGCCATGCACGAGTGGGCGGTCAAACTGGAGGCCAAGCCCAAGTACGTGGTGTCGACGACGCGCAGGGACTTCCCGTGGACCAACAGCCACCACATCGCCGGCGATCTCCGCGATGGCGTGCAAAAGCTCAAGGACGCGACCCCCGCCGGGGTGCTCGTCGGCAGCGGCAAGCTCGCGACCGAGCTCGACCGGCTGGACCTGATCGACGAGTACAAGCTGCTCGTCCATCCCAGGATCGCCGGCCACGGGCCGACGCTGTACCAGGGCGGGCTGCCGGGCACCCGCCAGCTCGAGCTGCTCACGGCGAAGCCGCTCCGCAACGGCGCGGTGGCGATGCACTACCGCCGAGCGCGCTGAATCACAGGCCTGCCCCAGCGTTCAGGGGAGACTCGGTATCGAGTGAGGCTACCGATCAGCGTGGTGCGAGTTCTGCATCAGATGCAATACGCACTGGTGTTCTGCGTGATCGGACCGGCCTGATGCAGAGCCGCCCGCAGTCGTCAGGGACGGTCTGGTATGGGCGAAAAGCCCGTCACGTGAGATGAGTCCACAGACGTGGTGTACGACGGATCTTGACGACGGAGTGTCGTTGAGGACGTAGAAGCGGTCACCGCTTGATCCTTCAGAAGACCTGCGAAAGCCGATCTGAAAGGAGATCTCACGATGACCGCCAATGCCAGTATCGACCCTGCCGGCTTCCTCGCCGAACACCTCGAGCGCGCCGAGCCTGATCTGCTGCGCGCGATGCTGCGAACGTTCGTCGACGCGCTGATGAGCGCGGAGGCGGACGCGGTGTGCGGCGCCCCGTACGGCGCCCGGTCCGAGGAGCGGACCAACTCCCGTAACGGCTACCGGGCACGGGAGTGGGACACCCGCGCCGGGACGGTGGAGGTCGCGATCCCCAAGCTGCGGTCCGGGTCGTATTTCCCGGACTGGCTGCTGGAGCGGTCAGCGCCGCGCTGTGGAAGGCGATCGAGGCAGCTCGCGCCGTCGATCCGCTGCGCCGGGTGGCGGACGCAATTGTTTGCGGAAGCGGTGGCTGTGACCGGGGCGGCTGCGGCAGCACTGCTCATTCAGGTGCGACGTCGAAGCATGGCGAGTGGAAGCGGGGATCGGGTTTCGGCCACGCGAGGAGCGCGCCGTGCTGAGCACGGACTCGTGGCTGGTGCAGAAGGCAATCCACGAGCAACTCGCTGTGGTCATCGAAGAACCCGACATCGCGCGTGCACGACTTCGTGGTGTTCCCGTGGCGCACTGGCGTCATGTGGCAGCAGCGCCGATCGGCGGTGATCGGGCGCTCCTGGTACTCGCATCGGATGACCGAGCGTTCAGCCGGTGTCCATTGCCGCGCTCACGGCGATGGGCGGAGGGCACGCCCATCCTCGAGCAGGCCATGCTGTTGCGCCATGTCGCAACGGCGTTGCAGCAATTCGCCTGAAGCCGGCGGCGCAGCGACGGTCAGACTTTCGTCGTGATGATCCCGAGTCGCACCGCGGCCATCAAGGCCTGTGACCTGTTGTTCGCACCGAGCTTTCCGTACAGCTTCGACATGTGCGACTTGACCGTCGAGTCGCTGATGAACATGCGCCGCGCGATCGCTGACACCGGCAACCCGTCGCTCAGCAATTCGAGCAGCTGCGTCTCGCGTGGGTTCAGTTGCATGGCGGCCGGTGCCATCCGTCGCCGCATCGCGTTTCCGAGGTCGGCCGCGCTGAACGACGTCGGTGCGCTCACCGCTTGCCTGGCCGCGGCGATGATCTGGTCGGTCGAGACGCTTTTGGGCACGAAAGCGGACGCACCGGCCGCCATCGCCGAGAACATGTGCTTGTCGTCGTCGTACATCGTCAGCACGACTATGCCCATCGTCGGGTACTGCTGCCGAAGCCTGCTGACTGCATCGAGCCCACTGCTGCCATCGGCGAGATTGATGTCGATCACTGCGACGTCAGGGATGAGGTCATCGGCGAGGGCGAGGCAGTCGGCGAGCGTGCTCGCGTCACCGACAACCTCGAAGTCGGTGTCTCGTTCGAACGCTTTTCGGAGTCCCTGGCGGATCAGGGCGTGGTCGTCAACCAACAGCACCTTCGGCATCGCGCCCACCGACCTCCACACGCACGGTCGATCCGCGCGGCTGGCGCCGCTCGACGAAAACCGCTGCATGGATTCTTTCGGCACGCTCAACCATCATCCTTAAGTCTGCCGTCCGATATATTCCGGCCGCATCCGGCGTCCCGTCGTCCTCGATGACCATCGAGGCTGCGGGGGGATCCACCCTGAGGGTCACCCAGATGTGCTTGACGTCGGGCCTTCTTCGTGCGGCGTTGATGGCTTCATGCGAGATGCGGAGCAGCTCCAGCTCTGTCGACCCCGGGAGCCGCACGGCGCCTTCGGTCAGCGAGAGGTGCA
>JBDSAK010000279.1:0-9323 GCA_039922195.1 Mycobacteriales bacterium | reverse complement strand
GGCAACACGCGCGGTCTGCTTGTTGGCGCCGAAGCTGAACATCCCGACACCCGGCACGAGGACGATTGCCGGGTCGGCGCCGCGCATCGGCGGCGTCGAGTCGTCGGCGTGCCGTTCGTAGTAGCTGCGGTACTCCTCGCGGTACGCCGCGTGCAGCGCATGCAGTCGTTCGACGACGTCATCGAATGCTGCGCTCGCCGGCAGGTCGAGCACGAGCGGGCGGACCTTCGTCCGCAGGAAGTGGTCGGGGCACGACGTGCCGAGCGCCGCCAACCGCGGGTGCTCGGCGCGCGACAGGAAGTCGAGCACGACCTCGCTGTCATCGAAGTGCCCGACCTGTCGTGTGTCGGTTGAGGCGAGCCCGCGGAGGACGGGCGCCAGCGCAGCCGCCCGTGCGCGACGCTCCGCGTCGTCGAGTGGTTCGAATCCGGCCAGCATCCGGCCGAACGGTTCCGCGCGGCTGTTGGCCTCGAGGTACGCCTTCGCCTTCGCGATGACCGTGAGCGAGTTGCGCTCGCACTCCGCGCTGCTGGCGCCCCACGCCGTGATTCCGTGCCCGCCCAGGATCACGCCGATCGCCTGCGGGTTGGCCCGCCGGGTCGCCGCGATCTCCAACCCGAGCGCAAAGCCCGGCCGTCGCCAGGGCACCCAGGCGACCGAGTCGCCGAAACACTCCTTGGTCAGCGCTTCCCCATCGGCCGCAGTCGCGAGTGCGATACCGGCGTCCGGATGCAAGTGGTCGACATGCGGGTCGTCGAGCAGGCCGTGCATCGCGGTGTCGATCGACGGCGCGGCGCCGCCCTTGCCGTGCAGACAGAAGTCCAGCGCCGCGACCATCTCGTCCTCGCGATCAACTCCGGGGTAGACGTCGGCGAGGGACCGCAGCCGGTCGAGCCGGAGCGCAGCGAGTCCGGACTCCGTCAAGGTGCCAAGGTCACCGCCGGACCCCTTGACGTACATCAGCTCGACGTCCGAACCGGTGACCGGATCAACAACCGATGTCTTGCAGGACGCGTTACCTCCCGCGTAGTTGGTATTCGTCGGATCGGCGCCGAGCCGGTGACACCGCTCGATGAGGTCGTGCACGTCGCTCGACGACACGGTCACGCACCCCAGCCCGCCGCTGCGCCGCCCTGCCGGCCGGCGATGATCGAGTCCGCATAACCCGAACGGGCGTACGCCGCCATCGGATCAGGATCGAGCCCGTCCTCGGATCGCATCTCGGCAAGCAGGCCCCGCACGTCGGTGTTGTACGCGTCCATTACGACGGCGTTGGCCGCAAGCACGTCACCGGCTTGTTGCGCTGAGGACAAGGCTGTGCGGTCGACCAGGATCGCCTTCGCGACCGACTCCTGCACATTCATGATCGACCTGATCTGGGCCGGAATCTTCGGCTCGATGTTGTGGCACTGATCGAGCATGAAGGCGATGGGTGTATCCGCCGCGAAACCGCCGCCGCCGGCCACCTCGTGCATGATGCGGAACAGCTGGAACGGATCCGCCGAGCCGACCATCAGGTCATCGTCGGCGTAGAACCGCGAATTGAAGTCGAAGGCGCCGAGGCGCCCACTGCGCAGCAGTGTCGCGACGATGAATTCGATGTTGGTGCCGGGCGCATGGTGCCCGGTGTCGACGACGACCATCGCTCGATCGCCCAGCGCTGTGCAGTGCAGGTACGCAGTGCCCCAGTCGGGTACGTCGGTGTGGTAGAACGCCGGCTCGAACAGCTTGTACTCCAGCAGGATGCGCTGGTGGTCGCCAAGCCGCGCGTATACCGTCGCCAGTGCCTCGCCGAGCCGGCCCTGACGTGCGGCGATGTCGTCCTGACCAGGGTAGTTGGTGCCGTCCGCGAACCAGAGCTTGAGGTCACGTGAACCGGTCGCGTCCATGATGTCGACGCAGTCCAGCAGGTGGCGCACCGCCTTGGCCCTGACCTGCGCGTCGGGGTGGGTGACGCTGCCCAGCATGTAGTCGCTGTCCTGGAAGGTGTTCGAGTTGATCGTGCCCAGCGCGATGCCGCAGTCGGCAGCGTGTGCGGCCAGCTTCTCGTAGTCGTCCACCGCGTCCCAGGGAATGTGCAGAGCCACGCTCGGCGCGGAGCGGGTAAAGCGATGGACCATAGCCGCGTCGGCGATCTTCTCGAACGGATCGCGGGGGACGCCTTGCTGCGGGAACACCTTGAAACGCGTGCCGGAGTTGCCGAAGGCCCACGACGGGGTCTCGATTCGCAGTGATCGCAACGTCTGCTGCACTGCTTGCGCGCTGGTCATTCGTGTCTACCCTCTATGTCGGTTCGGCTGCCGTCGTGCACAACCGATGGGGGAACCAGATGAAAGATCTCGTCGAGCCGGGTGAACGCCTCGTCCGGCCGGGTGCCCGCCAGCCCGTCGAAGAACGGCGCCATCTCCGCCTGCCAACGACTGTTGATCTCCCGCTCGGCCATGCCGCTGAGGGCGCGCTCCAGATCGTCAGTCTCGAAGTAGCCGATCAGGGTGCCGTCCGCGTCGAGAAAGAGTGAGTAGTTGGACCACCCGGTCTGCTGCAGCGCCAGCAGCATTTCCGGCCAGACGTCCCGATGCCGGCGCACGTACTCCGGCAGCAAATCGGGCCTGACTGCGAGTCGAAAACAGACACGCTCCACGCCGCCTCCTTGGTGGGCTTGCGGGTCCTGGGCGCTGCCCGGGACCCGCAAGCCTTCGATTCATATACTTCGACCAAGAGCAGCGGCTAGTAGATCGCCGCGAACTCCTCGATGTTGTCCTTCTTGAACTCGAACGGCGGACCGACGACGACCACGTTCTTGTCGCCAACCTTCAGGTCGAATTCTCCCGCCTTGAATGTCGCGCCTTTGGCGGGCTTGAGTTCACCGTTCTTGATCGCCGCTCCGGCAATGACGCCGATGTAGCCCAGGTCCACGGGGTTCCACAGACCGAAGACCTTGGACGTGTCGTCCAGGACGTAGGTCTTCATCTCGCTCGGGAGACCGAGTCCGGTGACCTGCACCTTGCCCTTGAAGTCCGAGCCGCTGATGTACTTCGCTGCCTCGCGAATGCCGACGGTGGTCGGCGAGATGATGACCTTGAGCTTGGGGTGTGCGGTCATGAGTCCAGCGGCCTGCTCAGCGGACTTCGCCGCGTCGTCGTCGCCGTACACGGTGTCGACGAGCTTTAGCTTGGCGTACTCCGGCTTCTTGAGTTCGTCGTTCATGAACTCGATCCACTTGTTCTGGTTCTCAGCGGTCTGCGCCGCCGACAGGATGGCGATCTCGCCACCCTCGGGGCCGGCGAGCTCGAGAGCCCACTTGACCTGCTGACGGCCGATCTGTTCGGCGTCAGACGGCGTGATCATCAGACTGCGTGCTGAGTCATCGTCGACGTCAGCGTCGAAGGTGACGACCGTGATACCCGCGGCCTGCGCTTCCTTCATCGCGGGCGCCACTGCAGCCTTGTCAGCGGCCGACATGACGATGACGTCGTACTTCTGCTGGATCAGGGTGTTGAGGAACTCCAGCTGGGCTGCACCGGTGGCCTCGGTGGGGCCGACGTAGTCGCACTTCGTGGCCTTGACCTCGGCGCACGCCTTTTGCGCTCCCTTGTTCGAGGCATCGAAGTACGGATTGTTGAGTGCCTTCGGTACGACGGCGATGGCCAGCCCCGCGGCAGCCGGCGGGGCCGTGGTCGCAGCGTCGGACGTCGCGACCGGCGGCGGCGTCGTAGCGGCAGCGCTCGTCGCCGCGGGTGCGCTCGTCGTCGCCGCCGCGCTGGTTGCCGCCGGTGGTGTCTCCTTCTTCTTGTCGTCGCCACATGCCGCAAGCGTGACTGTCATGGCGAGGATCGTGACCCCCGCCATTGCCTTTCTGATCATTGGGCTTTCCCTTCTGATGGATCGGGATCGGGTACGACCGACACCGCTTGAGGCAGGGCAATGAGGCGCTAGCGCCTCTCCGGATCCGGCAGCCTGGTCTGCCCGGAACGGCTCTCGCTCTCGACGGGTTTGGTCGGTCGCGAGAAGTATTGGAAGGCGCGCAATCGCGCGCTCAGGGCCGGGCCGATGACCGAGGCCAGCAGCAGGCCACCGGTCACGACGGTGAGGACGTTGGGTTTGATGCCGGACAGACGCAGAATCGTGCGAGAGAGTCCGAGGAACAAGACGGCATTGATGACGCCGAACAACCCGCCCCTGCCGCCGAAGATCGACACTCCGCCGAAGAGCACGGCCGCGATGACGGCCAGTTCGAGGCCGCGCACCGCGGTGGGACTTGCGCTTGCCTGTCGGAGGGTGATCTGCAGTCCGCCGACCCCCGCCATCGCGCCGGTCGCCACGAACAGGCCGAACTTGATCCGTTGCACCTGCAGCCCGGAAAATCGCGCGGCTTCACCGTTGAGCCCGATGGCATAGACCGCGCGCCCGGTTTTGGAGTGGCGCAGCACCATCGTGAAGAGCACCGCGACAGGAATCACCACTAGCCAGACCTTGGGCAGAAAGCCGAAGAGTTTGTCGCTGTATCCGAAGGCGACCCAATCCTTCGGGAACCCGGCGATCGTGTTGTTCTCGAGGATTACCGATCCGAGGCCGCGGTAGAGCGCCAGCGTCCCGATCGTCACGGCGAGCGACTGCAGGCCGAGCCGGGTCACCAGGAAGCCGTTGAGCGCGCCACCCAGCGCTCCGGTCAGGATGCCAAGCAGAGCGCACTGCCACATCGGCAGGCCGGACTCATAGGCCTTCCCGATGACGCAACTGCTCAGCAGCGCTGCGGACCCGACCGACAGGTCGATCTCGCCCGAGATGATCAGCATCGTCATCGGCAGGGCGATCAACATGATCTCGCCGACGTTTCGCAGGGTGTTGAAGACAGTTGCCGCCGTCCGCACCTCGGCCTCGGAGCCGAACACGTTGGACAGCTCGTTGCCGAAGACGAACATGCAGACGACGAACACGCACAGGAATACGTCCCACGACGCCAACCGTCGCAGCACCGGCAGGTCGCTCATCGGCGGGACTCCAGCCTGCGTTTGCGATCGGCGCGGACCACCGCGATGCGGTCCACCGAGATCGCCGCGATGATGAGGCCGCCGATGATCGCGTCCTGCCAGAAGGCATTGATCTTGAGCGCCGGCAGCGCAGTACCGATCACCTTCAGCAGCAACGCTCCGATGACTGCGCCGAACGGTGATCCGCTGCCGCCGAAGATGAATACGCCGCCGATGACGCAGGCGGCTACCACGGAGAGTTCGAGGCCGATGCCGGCGTTGACGTCGGTGCCGCCGAAGCGCGAAAGGGACAGGGCGCCGGCCAACCCGGCGCAGAGCCCGCTGATCATGAAGGCGCCGATGGTACGGACCGGAACCGGAATGCCGACCAGTTGAGCAGCGTCGGGATTGCTGCCCATCGCATAGAGGTCGCGGCCGAAGCTGGTGTGCCTGGCGATCGGAGTCGCGACAGCCGCAACGAAGATGACGATCCACATCAGGTAAGGAATGCCGAGCACGCTGTGGATGCCGAGATCGACCACCGACTTTGGCAGATCGACCGCGTTGATCCGCTTCGACGCGACGACGACCGCCTGGATGCCCTGGACGACGTACAGCGTGCCCAGCGTGACGACGAGCGCGGGCAGTTTGAGCAACGCCACCAGGACGCCGTTGACGAGTCCGACGGCAAGGCCGACGAGTGCCCCGGCTAGGAACAACCAGAACAGCGGTACGCCGGGAAAGTTGCGCATCGCGAGGACGCCGACATAGGACGCCAGGCCGAGGGTCGAGCCGACGGAGAGATCGACGTGCCGCATCACGATGACGAAGGTCTGCCCCACTGCCATCAGCGCGATGAATGACACCGCGAGGAGCAGGTCGCGGATGCCCTGCCGACTGACGAACCGCGAGTTGACCATGCTGGTCCCCGCTACCACAGCCAGCAGAACGACGACGACCGGCGTCTCGCGGGCGCGGGCGATCCTGTGTGCCCAGGTCGGCCCAGAAATCATCGTCGCCGTCGTCATACCGCGGCACCCGTAGCCGCCGTCATGATGAGCTCCTGGGTCGCGGCGTCGCGACCCAGCTCCTCGACGATCCGGCCTTCGCGCATCACGTAGATTCGGTCGGCGACGCCGAGAACTTCTGGCAGTTCGCTGGACACCATCAGCACCGCAAGCCCGGACCCGATCGCCTGGCCGATCAGCCGGTGCACCTCGGCCTTGGTACCCACGTCGATCCCACGGGTCGGTTCGTCGATGATGAGCAGATTCGGCTCGGTCATCAGCCACTTGGCGAGGACGACTTTCTGCTGGTTCCCGCCTGACAGGCTTTGCACCGGAGCTTCCAGCGACGCGTGCTTGATGTTGAGCCGCGCGGTCCAGTCCTTCGTCGCGGCGCGCTGCGCTCGGCCGGAAACCATGAACAGCCGCCGCAACCGGTCGAGCACCGTGATGGTGGCGTTCTGCACGACCGATGCGCTCATGAACAGGCCCTGCTGCCGGCGGTCCTCGGGGACCATCGCCATGCCCCGGGAGATTCGGCTGCCGGTGTCGCCCGATTTGAGCAGCCTCCCGCGGAAGGTCACCGATCCACGCGTGTAGGGACGGAGTCCGAAGATGGACTCGACGACTTCGCTCCGGCCGGCGCCGACGAGTCCGGCGAGGGCGACGATCTCGCCCTCGTGCACGGTGAGGGAGACGTCGCGGAACGTGCCGGCGTAGGTGAGGTTCTCGACTTCCAGGATGGGCGGACCGAGTTCGGTCGAGGTCTTCGGATAGAGGTCGGACAGATCTCGGCCGACCATGTCGCGAATGACCCCAGCGACCGTCACGTCGGCTACAGCGCGGTCCGACATCGTGACGCCGTCGCGCATGATCGTGACGCGGTCGCAAATCTCGAACACTTCGTCGAGTCGGTGCGTGATAAACACGAGGCCGGTGCCGGCGCCGCGAAGTCGGGCGATGATGCCGGTGAGCCGGGTGACCTCCGACGCCGACAGCGCGGCTGTGGGCTCGTCCATGATGATGAGCCTCGCCTTGCTAGACAGCGCCTTGGCGATCTCCACGAGCTGCTGGTCCGCGATCGAGAGGCCGCGCGCCGTCCGGTCGGGCGACAGCCGCACGCCGAGCTGGTCGAACAGGCCAAGGGCTTCGGTACGCATCGCGGACCAGTCGACCCGGCGTCCCGACATCGGCTGACGCCCGACGAAGATGTTCTCCGCGATGGTGAGATCAGGGAACAGCGACGGCTCCTGGTAGATGACCGCTATGCCCGCTGCCTCCGCGTCGCGCGGGCCGCCGGGCGAGTAGGGCGTGCCGCGCAGTAGCATCCGCCCGCTGTCGAGCTGGTTGATGCCGGCCAGCGCCTTGACCAGGGTGGACTTGCCGGCGCCGTTCTCGCCGAGCAGCCCAACCACCTCACCTGCGCGTACGACGAGGCTGGCGCCGCGCAGCGCCGGAACGCCGCCGAACGCCTTGGTCGCGGCCTCGACCGCGAGCAGTGGAGCCTCTGGCATCAGATTCCTTGAATCGTTTTAATTTCCCGGCGTTGGTGAGTAGACAGGGTTTTGCGGCTGTCCGTCAAGGGTGGAATCCGTGGTTGTGCCGAATCGTGACCTGCTCGTTGCAGAAACGCGCGGGCAACGTCGTTCAGCTCAAACGGCGAATGACGAGGTGGTACTTGACACGTTTCAACGATCGGGCCACCGTGACAGCGACGCACTCCTCGCTTTGGCAGATCGGAGCTCTCCGCCCGGATGGCGACGATGAACATCAAGGAGGTCGCCAGACAGGCGAAAGTCTCCGCGGGCACGGTCAGCAACGTCCTCAACAAGCCCGAGGTCGTTGCTCCGGCGACCCGAAAACGGGTGCTCGACGCGATCGCTGCTCTGGGCTACGTGCGCAACGAGTCCGCCCGCATGTTGCGAGCCGGCTCGAGCCGGACGATCGCTCTCGTCGTACTCGACATCGCCAACCCGTTCTTCACCGACGTTGCCCGGGGCGCCGAGGGGGTGGCGGAGGCTGGCGGATCGCAGCTGCTGCTCTGCAACAGCGGACAGAACCAGCGCCGCGAGGACCGGCACCTCGATCTCCTCGAGCAACAGCGCGTTCAGGGCGTCCTCATCACACCGGTCGACGACTCGCACAACACGCGACTGGACGAACTCGTCGCGCGCGGCACGCCCGTGGTGCTCGTCGACCGCGGCTCCAAGCGGCGGGATCGATGTTCGGTGGCCGTCGACGACATGCTCGGCGGGCGGCTCGCCGGCCTCCACCTGGCGGAGCGCGGCCATCGGCGGGTTGCCTTCGCGGGCGGCCCGGTGAGCATCCGGCAGGTGCTGGAACGGCACGACGGCGCGGCCAAGGCGCTGGCCGAGTCCGGCGCGGAACTGCTGCTGTTCGAGACGGACTCCACGAGTGTGGCCGACGGGCGAAAGGCGGCCGCGGCGATCGCCGAACTGCCGGCCACCCGCCGGCCGACCGCGGTCTTCTGCGCGAACGACCTCGTCGCGCTCGGCGTGCTGCAGGAGATGACGAGACGCGGCGTGCGGGTGCCTCAGGACTTGGCGATCGTCGGCTACGACGACATCGAATTCGCTGAAGCCGCGGCGATCCCGCTAACCTCGGTCCGCCAGCCGCGTGAGCAGCTCGGCCGCACGGCCACGGAGCTGCTGCTCGATGAGGTCGCGTCCGGCGAGCGGCACAAGCACCGGCACATCGTCTTCGAGCCGGAGCTTGTCGTGCGCGCATCGAGCAACCATCGCCGGCGTACCCGCGCGGTGACCTGATGCAGGTCGCGCTGTTCGTCACGTGCCTCGCCGACACGCTCTACCCCTCGGTCGGTACGGCGACGGTCCGGCTGCTCGAACGGCTCGGCCACCACGTGGTCTTCCCGGAGGAGCAGACCTGCTGCGGGCAGATGCACATCAACACCGGCTACCAGCGCGAGGCCATGCCACTGATCCGCCGGCACGTGAACGCGTTCGATACCGCCGACGCGATCGTCGCGCCGTCCGGGTCGTGTGTCGGCTGCGCCCGGCACCAGCACGCACTGGTCGCCCGGCGCGCTGGTGACGACGCTCTTGCCGACGCAGCCGCCGCGGTCGCGTCGCGCACCTATGAGCTCTCGGAGTTCCTCGTCGACGTCCTCGGCGTCGAGGACGTCGGTGCGTCGTACCCGCACCGGGTGACCTACCACCCGACCTGCCACTCGTTGCGGTTGCTGCACGTCGGCGACAAGCCGTTGCGGCTGTTGCGGCACGTGCGCGGCATCGACCTGGTCGAGCTGCCCGACGCCGAGCAGTGCTGCGGTTTCGGCGGCACGTTCGCGATGAAGAACTCCGACACGTCG
>JBDSAK010000278.1:0-3931 GCA_039922195.1 Mycobacteriales bacterium | reverse complement strand
CAGGCCCGCGCGTCTCGCACCACGCGTCAGTCGAGGGTTCGGTCGCCAGGCATCCTCGGCGGCAGCCTGCCTCAAGTCCGTAGCAGAGGGACAGGAGTGCGGGGGGTTCGGCGAGTGGAAGTGCGCGCGTCGACCTTGGTGGACCAGACGGGTGAACCGCGCACCGCACCGGCGCGGGCACGACAGTTGTGCGTGTGCTCGGGGGGCAGCCGTACCTCGACACGCATGGTGGCGTCATAGCTGCCCGGCAGCGGCCCCGGCACAGTCGCTCGTGTCGGCACGACCACCATTACGAAGCCACGATCGCGAGGAGCTCGAATGCCCGCAGTACTCGACGCACCCGAGTCATCGTGCGCGAGCCGTCGGCTATCGCCGCCCCGGATCAATCGCTTGCCGGTCGCTCGATCGCCCACACCACCCGCAATCTTGTTCTCGGTGCTGTTGGGCTGCTCCTGCTCGCGTATTTCGCGGTGCAGCTCGACGCTCTGACGGATTCGGTGGGGTTGTTGCTTGCCGGTGGGCTGCTCGTCATCCCGTTCGCGTTCAAGCAGACCCCGGCCGGTGAGCGTCGCGCAGGGGAGAGTACGGTCGCGATCACCACTCACCGACGAGGTCATGGGCGCTGTCGGGCGCCTCATGCGCCGCGGCTAGGCGCGCAGTCGGCCCGGCGCCCTCCAGCACGGCGGCCAGAGACCCGGCCGTGAGCACTACGCGTCACCCGGCCATCGCAACGAGCCCGAGCCGTCTCCCACCGCCTTGCTCGCGCCACAGCGATCCACGATCTCGTCGCCACCGTGCTGCCGGAGCCACGCGCGCCGCCAAGGTCGTGCGCCGGCCCGGCTTTGAGCGTGACGGCTCGGATGGAGGCCTCGACGTCTACACGCGGCCGGTCCACCAAGGCATCTACTAGCGGCCTATTCTTCCGGCGCGCGGATGCCGTCTCGAAGGCCCCGTGCGACATCAAGCGTTGCCTCCAGTGCGCCGCTGCGCCCGCCGCGCCGCCACAGCAGGTCAAACGGGAACGTCACCTCTGTGTCGACCGGGATGAAGACCGACCCGGGCATGTCGGGGGCGAACGCGGTGCGGACGTATAGGACGATGCCGATCCCTTCGCGGACGGCCTGTAGTCCGAGGTCGGGGTATGGATCCTGCGCGGTGGCGGGCTCGAAGCCGGCGGCGCGGCAGAGTTCAACGACGATCCGTGTGTAGCCGGGGCTATCGGGGCTGCCGGCAACGACGAACGTCTCGTCGGCGAGGTCCTCCAATCGGACACTGTCACGGCCGGCCAGCCGATGGTCGTCGGCCACGTGGATGACGGCCGGCTCGTCGCGCAGCCGTTCGCGCTCGAGGGCGTCGTCGGGCGGGGCGCAGAAGCCGATGACGACATCGAGGCGGCCCTGCCGGAGCTCGCGCATCAGCGCGCCGGTGGTGTCCTCACGTGGGTAGAGCATCACCCCGGGCGCCTGGGCGGCACACACCGCGAACAGCTCGGGCGCCAACCCGAACCGTGCGGTCGGCGCGACGCCGATGGAGATCCGGCCAGTCGGCGCTTTCTCCACCGCTCGGACCGCGTCGAAGAGCGCGTCGGCTTGTGCGAGCAGCTCCCGGCCTCGTTCGAGCAGCAGCCGGCCGGCGGTGGTGAGCTTGACCTCCCGCGTGGTGCGCTCGAGCAGCTCGACGCCGAGCTGCTCCTCGAGCCCGCGGATGGCGGCCGACAGGGGCGGCTGGGCCATGTGCAGCCGCTCGGCGGCGCGCGTGAAGTTCAGATCCTCTGCCACGGCGACGAAGTAGCGGACCTGCCGGAGATCAGGTGTCACGACATGCGCATTCTGCAGGGATTTCTAGGACGTATGACTTCACACGCAATGGGTCTTGGACTTGCCGGTCACCCGGCCGCACCATCTCGTCAGGCAACCCAACCACAAGGAGCACAGCATGTCAGCCACCGTTTCCATCAACGCCCTCAACGGCACCTACGCCGTCGACGCCGACCACTCCACCGCCGCCTTCGCAGTGCGGCACATGGGCATCTCGACGTTCCGCGGCTCCTTCGCCGGGATGTCGGGCAGCGTCGGGTCCGACGAGCAGGGTCGCCCGGTCATCACCGGCTCGGTCCCCGTCGAGGGCGTGTCGGTCAAGAGCCCGATCGACCTGCGCACCCACCTGCTCGGCGAGGACTTCTTCGACGCCCAGCGTCATCCGCAGATCACGTTCGCCGGCCAGCCCGCCGACCTCACCACCGACGGCACGATCACCGTCGAGGGCGATCTGACGATGCGCAACGTGACCCGCCGCGTCGTCGCGACCGGAAGCTGGACCGCGCCCATCGAGGACCCGTTCGGTGGCGTCCGCGCCGCGATCGAGCTCAAGACGACCGTCGACCGCCGCGACTACGGGATGACGTGGAACATGCCGCTGCCCAAGGGCGGCGACGCGCTCGGCAACCAGGTCGAGCTGACCGTCCACCTCGAGCTCGTGGCCGCCTGAGATGCTCGTCCTGGGCATCTCAGGAAGCCTGCGAACGGACTCCTACAACACCCGCCTGCTCCGGGCCGCAGCCGCCAAGCTGCCGCCCTGGGCACGGATGGTGCTTTGGGACGAGCTCGTCGAGATCCCGCCCTTCAACGAGGACCGGGAAACCGGTCCCGTCGCCGCCGCTCTGGGTCGGCTCCGTCATCACATCGCGATGGCCGACGCTGTGCTGTTCGCCACGCCGGAGTACAACGGTTCATTCCCGGGCCAGCTCAAGAACGCGCTGGACTGGGCCTCACGTCCGCCACAGAGCAACCCGCTGCGCGGCAAGCCAGCCGCCGTCGTCGGCTCGAGCACCGGCCTGTTCGGCGCCGTCTGGGCCCAAGCCGACCTGCGCCGAGTCCTCGGCGTCATCGGCGCGGACGTCCTCGATGTCGAGCTGCCAGTCGGGCAGGCCCACGAGGCCTTCTCACCGCGCGGCGACCTGATCGAACCCAGCCTCGACGAGGCCCTCGCCGACATCGTCGCCACTCTGACCGTGCGGCGCGCCGTCCCGGCACACGCCGCCTGACCACCCCCACAACCAAGGAGACCCCATGTCCACGCAAACCATCAGCCGCGAGAACCTCCGCGACGAGATCAAAACAGGAACCGTGACCGTCGTCGAGACGCTCGGCCCCGTCTACTACGACGACGTCCACCTCCCGGGCGCGATCAACATCCCCCACACGCAGGTCGACGAGCTCGCCCCGACGTTGCTGCCCGACAAGGACGCAGCCATCGTGACGTACTGCTCGAACACCGCCTGCCGGAACTCCGAGATCGCCGCTAACCAGCTGCGCTCGCTCGGTTACTCGAACGTGCGCAAGTACGCCGAGGGCAAGCAGGACTGGACCGAGGCGGGCCTGCCTGTCGAGCGCGGCGCGACCCAGGCCGCCTGACCGCCGTGTATCGGATCCGCGAGGCCGCCCGACTCAGGGGCGGTGCTACGTCAACCCGGTCATCAAGGACGTCGCGACGTTCGTTGACTCCGACGATGGGCGGACCATCGTCACCATCGAGCTCGCCGCGGGCGGTGACAACAAGCCCCACCGCCATCGCACCTACGCCGAACGCTTCCGCGGCGTCGAAGGCCGGCTCTCGGTGACGGTCGACGGCACCAAGCACCGGGTTGGACCCGGACAGACCGCCGTCGCGCCGTCTACGGCGCTTCACTACTTCGCCCACGACACCCGACTCGCCCGTCGTGTTCGAGGTCGAGATCGATCCGCCGCATCCTGGCTTCCAGAACGCCATCCGTGTCCTCTACGAAAGAAGAAAAATGACGAGGCCGTAGCAGCCTTTTGACCACTGATCGCACGCACCACCGACAGCGCCTCGGGGTGAAACATGGCCGACCCTAGCCCGCTTAACACGACGGCGACGACGATCAACCAGTAGCTGGGCAGAAACATCACCG
>JBDSAK010000277.1:0-2644 GCA_039922195.1 Mycobacteriales bacterium | reverse complement strand
TGCGGTGCGCGAGCGGGTGGCCGAGCAGACAGCTACCGCGCAACGCGAGACCGAGGACTTGCGCCGGCGCGCCGACTCGGAAGCGACCGCCGTGACGGCCGACGCGCGGCGCGCGGCCGATGAGCTGCGCCAGCAGGCCCGTGAGATCCTCGACCGCGCTCGGGCCGAGGAGGCCCGGCTGAGCAGGCACCGGGCCGAGATCACCGGCGAACTCTCGCAACTGTCCGGCGTGATCGAAGCGCTCGCCGTACCCGAACCAGAGCTGACAAACTCCGACGGCTAGACCACGAGACAGGATGCCGCAATGACCGAGAGCAACCCGAACTTCGCACAGGCGCGACGCGGCGGCTACGAGCCGGCACAGGTCGACGCGCATGTCCGCGCGCTCGAGGATCAGCTCGCCGCGGCGAAGCGGCAGGCCGCCGACTTGGCGACGCGGCTCGACGCCACCGCACTCAAGGCCGCGGCCTACGAGGAGCAGCAAGCAAGCGGCTACGCCGGACTTGGCGGCCGGATCGAGCAGATGCTCACCCTCGCCGAGGAGGAAGCGGCGGACGTCCGCGCCAAGACCGGGGCCGAGCTCGAACAGGACCGGCACACCTCCGACGCCGCGCTTGCCCAGCTGCGCGCCGAGGCGGATCGCTACGCATTCGGCCGGCGCGGCGACGCCGACAACGAGGCGAAGAAGGTCATCGAGGACGCGAAGCGCGACGCCGACCGCATCCGCGACGAGTCCGAGCGCGACGCCGCGGCCCGGCGCGAGGAAGCGGAGGCGGTCTTCGAGTCGCAGAAGGCCAAGGCCGCAGCAGCGGCGTCCGACTTCGAGACGACGCTCGCGCACCGGCGCGACCTGGCTGAACGCGACTTTGCCGAGCGCACCGCCGCTGCCGAACAGCAACTGCGATCCGTGCAGGAGCAGGCAGAGCAGCTGCGTTTGGAGTCGCAGAAGATGCGGGCGGACGCCGAACGAAAGGCGGCCAGGCAACTGGAGGAAGCCGAGCGGCAGGCACGCGAGATCGTCGCCGACGCGCAGGCACGCGCCGACAAGGTGTCGGCCGAGTCGGCGCGCGAACTCGCTGCGGCAACCCAGCGCCGCGACAGCATCAACTCGCAGCTGTCCAACGTGCGGCAGATGCTCGCCACGCTCGGCGGCGGGTCCTTGCAATCACTGCGAGGGGAGGACGAGCGTGTCAGCGAAAGTGACACGACGCCCGAGCTCGTCGACCTGCTCGCCACCGACGCCGAGCGCGAAGGCGCCCGCGACGACATCGAGACAGACGAGGAGTTCGTCGGCGAGAACGACGAGTCGGTGCCGGCCCAGCGCGACTAACCCGACGGGAAGTTGGACGCTCCGGCTGCCGCTCACAGCAGCACGTGGTGCGTCCAACTTCGCGTGGTAGTCAGCGCAGCCCGGTACCCCGCACGATCGCGGCCTGCACGAGTCGGTCGACCAGTTCCGGATACTCGATGCCCGTTGCCGCCCACATCCGCGGGTACATGGACGTCGGCGTGAAGCCCGGCATGGTGTTGATCTCGTTGACGACCAAGCCGTCGTCGGTGAGGAAGAAGTCGACTCGGGCGAGCCCCGCGCAGTCCAGCGCGACGAAACTCTCGACGGCCATCCGGCGCACCTCGTCAGTGACCTTGTCGTCGAGCAGCGCCGGGATGTCGAACGTCGTCGCGTCGGCGAGGTACTTGGCCTCGAAGTCGTAGAAGTCGAACCCGGCGCCCACATGGATCTCGGCGGGGAGGCTGGCTTCCGGGGGCCCGTCGCCCACACCCTCGAGCACCGCGCACTCGACTTCTCGGCCGGACAGACCGAACTCGACGATGACCTTGGGGTCGCAGGTGCGCGCGAGGTCGATCGCGGGGGCCAGGCCCGCCTTCCCGGTCACCTTGCTGATGCCGATGCTCGACCCGCCGCGCGCCGGTTTCACGAACAGCGGATAGCCCAGCCCGTCGGCGGCATCGATCGCGCTGTCGGGATCGGTGCGCCACTGCGCATCTCGGACGACGACATACGGACCCACGGGCAGCCCGCGCGCCGCGAGCAGCAGCTTCATGTATTCCTTGTCCATCGAGACCGCGCTCGACAGGACGCCGCTGCCGACGTACGGGATGCCGGCGAGTTCGAGCAGGCCCTGGATGGTGCCGTCCTCGCCGTACGGGCCGTGCAGCAGCGGGAACACGACGTCGACCGTCGTCAGTGCGGACGGCAGGTCGCCGGGCTCGAGGAGGAGCAGACCGCTCGACGGATCGCCGGGGAAGACGACCGCGCTACCCGACGGCTCGACCGAGGGAAGTACGCCGCCCTGCACGGAGAGCGCCTTGGCATCGTCGGGAGCGAGTACCCACCGGCCGTCGGGAGTGATGCCGATCGCGACGACGTCATAGCGGTCACGGTCGATGACGGCGAGGACGCTGCCGGCGGAGACGCAGGAGATCTGGTGCTCGCTGCTCCGGCCGCCGAACAGCACGGCCACGCGAGTGCGGGGGGACATGGGGCGAGCCTACCGACGTACCGCGGGTCATCGCCGAAATCTGCGGACGCCCTCCCCGGCCAGCCAGAGGTCGATGTCGAGGTGGTCGGCGGGTATGCCGACGCGCACGGTCGTGACCTCCCGGATATCGACCCGGAACAGTG
>JBDSAK010000276.1:0-5903 GCA_039922195.1 Mycobacteriales bacterium | reverse complement strand
CGAGGATCGTCGTGCCGTTGGGGAAGTCGGCGTTGGTGTTGGCCGTGCCTTGCCAGGTCAGCGTCCAGCCGCCGCATTGGTTCTGCATGTTGTCAGCGCTCTTGCCGACGACGAGCACCTTGGCGCTGGCCGCCAATGGCAGCACCGGGCCGGCGTTCTTGAGCAACACGAGGGACTTGCGGACGGCGTGGCGGGCGAGTTCCGCGTGCACCAGCGCGTCCGTGGACCCGGCGTGCGCGCGCTCGGACGGCTTGGGCTGCTCGAAGATGCCGGCCCGCAGCTTGACGCGCAGAATGCGCGACACGGCGTCATCGATGCGTGCCATCGGGATTTCGCCCGACTCCACCTGCGAGATCGTGTTGCGGATGAAGGCCAGCCAGTCGTGCGGCACCATGATGATGTCGACGCCGGCGTTGATCGCAGCGGGCGAGCTCTCGTTGCTGCAGCCGTCGACCTGGCCGTGACCGTTCCAGTCGCCGACAACCAGTCCGTCGAAGCCCAGCTGGTTCTTGAGCACCTCGGTCAGCAAATACGCACTGCCGTGCACCTTGCCCTCGGAGATGCCGAGCTCGTCGTTGGTCCAGCTGTTGAACGACGCCATGACGGTCTGCGCGCCGGCCGCGATCGCTGCGTAGTAACCCTGGCCGTGGATGTTGATCATCTCGGCCTCGGACGCCGGGGTGACGCCCTGGTCCTTGCCCTGGTGTGTGCCGCCATCGCCGATGAAGTGCTTTGCCGACGCGATGACGCCGTCCGGCCCGATGCCCGTCGGATCATCACCTTGCAGACCGATGACCGCCTCGTAGCCGTACGCACGGGTCAGCCGGGGGTCCTCGGAGAAGCCTTCGTAGGTGCGGCCCCACCGGTCATCGCGAACGACTGCGACCGTTGGCGCGAACGCCCAGTCCTGACCCGTCGCGCGCACGCTGCGCGCGGTCGCCGCACCGATCTCGCGAGCGAGCTTCGGATCATGCGCGGCGCCGAGCCCGATGTTGTGGGGAAACAGCGTCGCGCCGCGGATGTTGTTGTTGCCGTGTACGGCGTCGATGCCCCACATGACGGGGATGCGCGTCGCCAGGTTGCTCGTGAGCGAGGCCTCCCAGTAGGCGTCGGCAAGATCGAGCCAGTCCTGCGCCGTGGCGTTCTTGTCGGCGTTCGGCCAGGCGCCGCCACCGTTGAGCACCGACCCGATGTGGAACTCGTTGACCTGCGCCGGCGAGATCGCGGAGATCTCCGGCTGCGTCATCTGGCCAACCTTCTCGGCGACGGTCATCTGGGCGACCATGCCGGCGATCCGCGCTTCCATCGCGGGGTCAGGCGTGATGCGGCTCTCGACCTTGGGCCAGGTCGCCAGAGTGGGCAGCGAGCCGGGGATCAGGGCGCAGCCGTCGGGACCGATGTCGGGCTCGCCGATGACCACGTGTTCGCCGCTACCCATGTGAACCGCCAAAGGACTCAGGGGCCGCGGCCGGGGAGGAGTGCACCGCGCCGATCCTGGACGTCGCGGCAGGCGCCGTCAAGGGTCAGAAAGCGCTTTCTCCCGCGTGGCGGACCGACTTCTGATGTGTTGTCGCGGACTCGTCTGCCGATGTCGGCGGGCGATGATCGAGGATGCCACACTACGGGCGGCGCAATGGGAAGGATCCGAATGCGGGTGCGACCGGGTGGGGGACCGCAGGTCCGTCCGCCACCGACGCTGGCCACCGTCGCCGCGGCCGCCGGGGTGTCTCCCGCGACGGTTTCCCGCGTGGTCAACGGCGTCGAGACGGTCGCGCAGGAGCACCGCATCGCGGTCCAGGAAGCGATCACCCAGCTGGGCTATGTGCCCAACCGCGCGGCGCGCAGCCTGGTCACCCGGCGTACGGGCAGCGTGGCCCTGCTGGTGCGCGAACCGGTGGGCTTCGCCGTCAGTGACCCGTACGTCGGCAGTGTCATCGTCGCGGCCAGTCAGTGCCTCGCCGAGCACGGCTGCCAGCTCGTCGTGATGATGGCGCGGGAGGACGACGACACGTCCGCGGGGGAGTACGCGCGGGCCGGTCACATCGACGGCGCGCTGCTCGTGTCGCTGCACCGTGAGGATCCGTTGCCGCAGCAGTTGCTCAGCGCCGGCGTACCGATTGTTGCGTGCGGCCGGCCGCCGATGGACCTGCCCGGGCTTGCGTACGTCGACGTCGACAACATCGGCGGCGGTCGGCTGGCCGTCGCGCGGCTCCTGGAGACGGGGCGCACCAGGATCGCGACGGTCGCCGGGCCCGCCGACATGACCGGCGCGCAGGACCGCCTGCGCGGCTTCCGAGCCGCGGTTGCCGACGCCGGGCTCAACCCCGATCTGGTCGCTACGGCCTCGTTCACCCAGGCGTCCGGGGAGCGCGCGGTCGAGCAACTACTCGCGGCCCACGCAGACATCGACGGCGTCTTCGTCGCCAGTGACGTGATGGCGTTCGGCGCGTTGCGGGCGCTGCGGCGGATGGGCCGCTCCGTGCCGTCCGACGTGGCCGTCATCGGCTTCGACGACATCGAGGCGGCGCAGTACGCCGACCCGCCGCTGACGACCGTGCGGCAGCCCGCGGGGGAGCAGGCGCGCGCCATGGTCGAGGCGCTCATGGCGCAGATCCGCGGTGAAGAGCCGCGCGGGCAGGTCACTCTGACGACTTCGCTCGTCGTCCGTGAATCCGGCTGAGCAACGGAAGCTGCGCGTGTGGTCAGCCCTTCAACGCTCCGCTCAGGCCTGAGCCGCGCAGGAAGAAGCGCTGGAACATGAGGAAGAGCACGACGGGCAGCAGGGTCGACAGGAACAACGCTGCGAGGAAGACGTCGTACTCGGTGTGGCTCCGCTGCAGCAAGTTGAGCCGCACGGACAGCGGCTGCAGCTGTGTCTTCTGCAACACCAGATATGGCCACAGGAAGTCGCGCCACGCGCTGATGAACGCGAACAGCGAAACGACGCCAAGAATCGGTTTCGACATCGGCAGCACGATCGACCAGAACAGCCGCAGGGGTCCCGCGCCGTCGACGTGAGCGGCTTCGAAGATCTCGCGCGGCAGGTTGTCGAAGAAGCGCTTCACGAGCAGCACATTGAACGCACTCGCGCCGGCCGGCAACCAGATCGCCCAGTACTGGTTCATCAGGCTGGTGTGGATGACCGGCAGCCGCTGAATCGTCAGGTACAACGGGATGAGCAGCACGACAGACGGAATGAACAGCGTCGCGACGACGAGCGCATTGAGCAACTTCGCATAGGCCGGCTTCAACACGGACAGTACGAAGCCGGCGGTGGTCGCGATGAACAGTTGCGTCAGCCACGAGCCGACGGCGATGACGACCGTGTTCTTGAAGTACAACGCGAGGTTGAGCTTGAACCAGGCGAAATGCAGGTTGTCCCAGTCGGGCGTCGACGGCCACAGCTGCAGCGGGTTCTTGATGGTCTCCTGCGTCGGAGTGATCGACGCCTTCGCCAGCCACAGCAGGGGAAAGAGCCCCCAGACGACGAGCAGGATCAGCATCGCGCCGTGCACCAGCCGCACCCGCCGCCGGATGCCCGGCGACCGCCAATCGGCGAGGGAGATCAGTCCCGGCGTCGCCTCGGCCGGACGTTCGGGCTCGGCGGTTCCTGGCGCCTCGGTCCTGCCCGGAGCGGCGCCCGTCGTGGCGGGCACCGGTGAAGCCGTTTCGACCGTCATGACTGGCTCCAAGACCTGGTGACTCGGAAGTACCCGGCCGACAGCAGGCAGAGGAAGACCGCGAGCATGACGCTGAGAGCGGTTGCCGCGCCGAAGTCCTGGCCGCCGCCACCGAAGCCGTAGTCGAAGATCCGGTAGAGGATCGTCCTCGTCGCGTTGGCCGGTCCACCGTTGGTGAACAGGAACGGCTCGAGAAAGACCTGCGCGGTCCCGATGATCTGCAGGATCAGCGTCACGAGCAGCACGCCGCGCAACTGCGGCATCGTGACGTGCCAGACCTTGCGCCAGACGCCGGCGCCGTCGAGACCGGCTGCCTCGTAGAGGTCGCTGCTGATCGAGTGCAGCGCAGCCAGGTAGATGATGACCGTGCCACCGGCGGCCGCCCAGGTCGCTTCGGCAACGAGCGACGGCATCGCGAAGTGCTTGTCCTGCAGCCACGGATAAGGGCCGAGGTGGCTGAACGGCAGTCGCGCCAGGATGTTGTTGAACAGACCGGCTTCGGTCGGGTCGTAGAACGCCTTCCAGAGCAGCACCGCGACTACCGGCGGGATGATGACCGGCAGGTAGACGAGCGCGCTGTACAGGCCCTTTCGCCGGCGTACCTCACTCATGAGCACCGCAGTCACCAACGGCATCGGGTAGCCGAAGATGAGCGCTAGGAACGCGAACTGCAGGGTGTTCATCACGATCTTGCCGAAGTAGCGGTCGTCGAGGACCGTGCGGAAATTCTCGAGTCCGACCCACTGTGCCGGGCCGACGAAGTTGGTCTGCTGGACGGACATGACGAGACTGCGGACGATCGGGCCCCAGGAGAAGACCCCGAAAACGAGCAGCATCGGCAGCGTGAAGAGCAGCTTGCTGACGCCGCCGTCCTGCATCCATCGGCCGACTCGGTTGGTCGAGCGGGCGCGCGGTTGCTGACGCTGCCGCAGCACGTCCGGAGAAGTCGTAGTCATCGGCTGCGCAATCCCTCCCTCGTCGAGGCCGGTCCGACCCGAAGGCCGGGGATCGCGTGGTGCGATCCCCGGCCTCGGGCCGATCCGAGTCGTGCTGTTGCGCGAACTACTTCTTGTTCTGCTCGGCCTCGGCCTTGTCGATCGCCTTCTGCGCGTCGGCTTCGGCGTTCTTCATCAGGTCGTCGAGGTTCGAGTTCTTCTCGGTCAGGACGGACTGCACGAGCGTGTCGAGCACCGCGTACACGGCCTGCGTCGCCATCGGCGGCTCGGGGATGAGCTTCATCGTCGGCTGGGCGTCGACGAACGGCTTCATCTGGTCGAGCGGAACGTTGACGTACTCCTTGACCCACGAGTTCGATTCGTCGAGCGTCGCCTGGTCGAAGATCGGGGTCTGCGGCGTACCGACCGGCTGCTTCGCCGCGTTCTGCACCTTGGCGTTCTCGATGGCCGCTTCCTTGTCTGTGAACAGGCTCAGGTACTGGAAGTCGATCCACTTCACAGCGGCTTGCTTCTCGGCATCCGTGGCACCGGCGACGACAACGGTCAGCGTTCCTCCGGTCAGCGTGCCGGCTTCGCTGTTGCTGTTGTCGACCGGAAGCGGCGCGAGACCGTAGGTCTTCGGTTCGATCTTGAAGCTGCCGACGAGGCTGTTGTAGACGTTGGCGCCCTGGGTGTACATGCCGAACTTGCCGGCACCGAAGTCGGTGTTGCTCTCCGGCCACCCGTAGGTGAACGTCGAGCCCATCGAGTTGTCCTCCCAGCGCATCGCCTTGAGGTACTCGAGGATCTTCTTGGTCTCCGGGGTGTTGACCGTCGCGGTGGCCTTGCCACTTGCGTCGACGGTCTCCATCCGGCCACCGAGGCTGTAGACCGCGGTGGTCAGCTGCCAGCCACCGGTGTTGTTGGCAGCCATCATCACGTAGCCCGGCTTGCCGGTCTTGGCCTTGATCTGCTTGGCGTAGGTGCGGACTTCGTCCCACGTCGTGGGCGGCTTCGCAGGGTCGAGCCCGGCTGCCGTGAAGAGCTCCCGGTTGTAGTGGAAGCCGTTGGCGTACGCCTCGGTCGGGATCGCGAAGATGTTGCCGCCGTCGTCCTGCGCCGCGGCCAGGATGTCCTTGTTCCACTTCTCGCCGTACGGCAGCGTCTTGACCTCCGCGGTGATGTCGGAGACCTGCTTGCGCGCAATCAGGATGCGGCCGTCGGTGAACGGGACCTGGAAGACCGTCGGCACCTGCTTGCCGGCGAGCAGCGCCGGGAAGGTCGCCGC
>JBDSAK010000275.1:0-10379 GCA_039922195.1 Mycobacteriales bacterium | reverse complement strand
CCTGGCCGGGCTACCGGACTGGAGGATTGCCATTCTTTGGTTCTCCAGTTACATAGTCGCGAACCGAACGTGGCAGGACTTACTTTGCAGGATCTGCGTCGAACAGCTTCTGCATGTCTGCCTTCATCTTCTCGGCCTCTGCGTCGAGGTCAAGGTTCGGCTCGGTGTTGATCTTCGTCGCGAGGACCGCAGCGCGCTCCTCGGTCTTGTTGAACGCGGGGGTCCAGGACTCGTGGTTCGGCGAGTCCGGGTGGTTCAAACCCTCCTTGAGAACTGCCCAGTTCGGCTTCTGCGTCCACTTCTTGTCCAGCTCGGCGAAGAACGGCTCCTGGAGCTCGGCCCGGGCGGGGATGCCGCCGTAGATCGTCACCAGTTCGGCCATGCCGTCGGTCAGGAAGTAGGTCAGGACCTTGAACGCAGCCTCTTTGTTCTTCGAGTCCTTGAGGATGCGGATCGAGTCCGAGTGCAGCGGCGCAGTCACCGTGCCGTTGTACGACGGCGTCGCGGCGAGGTCCCAGAACGTGAGGGCGCCACCCTTCGCGTCGGTGACACAGCACTGGTACCAGAGGTGCGTGTGCGCCATGGCGATCTTGCCGGTCTGGAACGCGTTGCCCTTGTTCAGGGTGTCCGAGCCCAGCTGCGTGGCATTCGGGGTGCTCTTGTCCTTGTGGATCATCTCGTGACGCCACTTCCAACCGGCCAACCACTGCTCGGGGATCTGAGCAGTCTTGCGGTCCTCGTTACCGAAGGAGCCGGCACCGAAGATCGTGCCGTTGCGCTGGAGGTTGCCCTCAGCGAACTGCGGGTGGTAGCCCCACTGAACGACATTCTTGCCGTCGAACGCCGGGTCGGTCGCGTCCTTGCCGGCCTTGTCGAACGTCAGCTTCTTCGCGATTTCGCGGAGCTTGTCCCACGTCCACTCGGCGCCTTCGTACTGCTCGCCGTAAGCGGCCGGCGGGTAGGCGACACCGGCGTCGTCGAAGAGATCCTTGTTGTACCAGAGCGCCGACGGGAACACGGCGAACGGAAGGGCGACCTGCTTGCCATCCGTGCTCAGCTGCGACTTCATCGCCTCTTCGGAGAAGATGCTGGTGTCGAACTTCTGGCTCTCGATCAGCGGTCCGAGGTCGGCCCACTGGCCTTCGAACTGGTTGGCGCCGCGGATACCGACCGGGCCGACCAGGTCGGGGCCCTTGCCGCCGGCGATCTGCGTCGCGAGGGTCTTCTGCGCCACTGAGTTCGTGACACACGTCATCTTGAGGGTGATATCAGGGTTCTTCGCGTTGAACGCGTCGACGACCTTCTTCTCCTTCTCGGGCTGGCCCTGGTCACAACCGGTACCAAGACCGATGAACCAGTTGACGGTCACCTTCTCGCCCGGCGTGGTCGGGGCGGCTGACGACGGCGCCTCGGTGGTCGGCGCGGCTGACGATGGTGCCTCGGTGGTCGGCGCGGCGGATGCCGTGTTGGACGCCGCTACGGGCGGGTCCTTCTTGTCGCTGTTGCACGCGGACAGTGCCAGCAGCGCGGTGAGACCGGCTGCTGTCACCACGCGACGCTGACGCCGCGAGCGTGACCGCCCAGTTACGGGCAGGGCAGGAGATAGCATGTTGCTCCCTTGAGTGATGGGTCGTGCAGGACTTTTTCGCGCTCGAACTTCGGAACATTTCTCGGGTGGTGAGGGCCTTACGGCGACGCCGCAGCCCCTTGTCTATGGGGTAGTCATCCTCCTCCCACGGCAACCGGCACGTGCTGCCGCTGCGTTGATTCGCGGACCACGAGCGATGTGGGCAACGTGCGCTGGATCGGCCCGGCGGCTCCGGCGAGCATCTCCAGCAAGATTGAGGTGGCTTCGCGGCCGACCGCCTCGACGTCGTGGCGGACGGTCGTCAGTCCGATGGTTGCGCGGCTGATCTCGCGCATGTCGTCCCAACCGGTGACAGCGACATCACCCGGGATGGACAACCCGCTGTCGAGAATCGCGTCGACGGCGCCCAGCGCCATGTGGTCGTTCGCCGCGACGATGCAATCCGCATCGGAACGTAGCAACGACTTCGCGCAGCGGTACCCGGAATCGTAGTCAAATGCGCCGACCGTTACGAGATTGGCATCAACGGCTTCCGGGCCACCGAGCGCCTCTGCGTACATCGCGTATCGCTCGTCGGAGTCAGCGTTTCCGATCGGGCCGCGAATCATCGCGATCCGCCGGTAGCCCTCTTCGAGGACGTGCGCCATCAGGGCACGTGTGGAAAGGATGTTGTCGATGCTCGCGTAGCTGACGTCGTCGCGCCCGGTATGCCGGCCGATCAGCGCGCACGGTAGCGGCCCGTCCAGAAGGTCGTTCACCCACGGGTCGTCCTGCGCCACGATGGAGATGACCAGACCGTCGACCAGACCGTTGCGCAGCACCTCGTGCACGGCGCCACTGGGTTCGCGGTGCGACAGCCACAACATCGTTGCGTGATCGCCTAGCGCGGCCCGGGTCGTGACTGCGCCGACGAGCTGGGCGCCGTACGGGTCACCGGTCAGCTGTCCGGTGGGAAGAATCAGGCCGATGATTCCGGATCGCCCCGTCGACAGCGACCGGGCAGCGAGGTTGGGCCGGTAACCCAGGGCGTCGGCCACCAGTCGCACCCGGTCGGTTGTCGCCCGGCTGATCCGGGCGTCGTTGTTGAGAGCGCGCGAAGCGGTGGACCGCGACGTTGCACTGAGACGGGCCACGTCGGCGAGGGTTACCACCGTGCGTTCCCTCCTCGCCTCATGTGCAACCGGTAGCACGCACGGACTGGCCGAGCATAGGACCAACGTCGGAGTGCGACGAGCCCTTGTCGCGTCACGATTACGTAACGTTGCCGCACTGTCCTCGTTGACACCGCAGCGTGACAAAACCGTGATGCTGCAACCGGTAGCACGCTGCCTTCGCGGACCTGCTGCACACAGCGTCACCAACGAGTTCCTCGTGGTGAGAGCGCTCTCACGATGAGGCCGAACTCGATCCCTGTCAACGGACTCCGTGTAACGAGTTGGTCAAGGCGCGCGGCATGGTCCGCTCCAGTCCAGATTGCTGTGGCGCAGTCGCGCCCCTGCCCTGTTACCGTCGGCGCGTCGGCGGACGCCATGAGCAATCTGGCGTCGAAATATCGCAGGGAGTCACGTGACGTTGGTCGTCCGCGGCGAAGCGGTTGTCGACGTACGCGCAATCCAAGCGTCGGTTGCAACACTCGCATCGCACGCCGCGACCGCGGCCCTCATGGCAGTCGTCAAGGCTGACGCCTACGGACATGGCGCTGCGCAATCCGCCCGCGCCGCGATCGCCGGCGGGGCGACCTGGCTCGGTGTTGCCTTCATCGAGGAAGCAGTCGCGCTGCGCGAAGCGGGCATCGACGTACCGATACTTGTCCTTGTCGAAGCGCCACCCGGCGCGGCCGCGCTCGCCCACCGGCACGGCGTCGACCTCGCTGTCGGGACCATCACCGGTCTGCGGGCCGCCGCCGATGCCGCGCGGGCAGCCGACCGACCCCTGCGGGTACATCTGGAAGTGGACACCGGCCTCACCCGGGGTGGCGCGGCCGCAAGTGACTGGCCTGGCCTGGTCACTGCGGCGCACGACGCACAGTCGGCCGGCCTCGTCGATGTCGTCGCGGTGTGGAGTCATCTGGCGTGCGCCGACGAGCTGGGCTCGCCCAGTATCGATCGGCAGGTCGCTGCGTTCCGCGAGGCGGCCGATATCGCGGCGCCGCTTACTCCGGCGTTCCTGCATCTGGCGAACTCCGCGGCGACGTTGACCCGGCCCGACACGCACTTTGACCTCGTCCGACCGGGCATCGCCTGCTATGGCCTGTCACCCGTTCCCCACCTGTCGGGCGGACTGCGCCTCGAGCCCGCCATGACGCTGCAGGCACGCGTCGCCCTGACCAAGCGCGTCGCGGGCGGGACGGGCATTTCCTATGGCCATCGCTATGTCACCCCGGGGGAGACCACAGTCGCTTTGGTGCCGATGGGATATGCCGACGGAGTGCCACGCGCTGCGACCAACACAGCCGAGGTCTGGATCGGTGGGAGGCGCCGGCGGATCAGCGGCACCGTGTGCATGGACCAGTTCGCTGTCGATGTCGGCGACGATCAGGTGTCGGCAGGTGACGACGTCATCATCTTCGGGCCGGGAACGCACGGCGAACCGACCGCACAGGACTGGGCCGACGCCCTCGGCACCATCTCCTACGAGATCACGACGCGCATTGGACCGCGTGTTCCACGTCGGTTCATCGGCGGCGACCAGTGAGATTGCGGCCGGCCGCACTCATCGGCGGCGTCCTCGGCGCAGCGGCGGCGGGGGTCGCAGCGGGCGTGGCGGTCGAGCGGCTGGCGATCGGCCGCACCCGGTTGCGGCCGGACCCTGACGCGCGCGAACTCTTCGGCCGTCTTCCCGGCATCGAGAAGTCCGTCATCGCGGACGACGGGGCCTTGCTGCACGCAGAGGTGACAGGCGAGGGGGACGTCGCCGTCGTCTTCGTGCATGGCTACGCGCTGTCACTGCATTGCTGGCACTACCAGCGACGTGACCTCGGCGACGTCGGTCGTCTCGTCTTTTATGACCAGCGCGCGCACGGGCGTTCCGATCGAGGTCCTGGCGACCACCTGACGGTCGATCAGCTCGGGCGCGACCTCGCGGCGGTGCTCGACCAACTCGTGCCGACCGGTCCGGTGGTCCTCGTCGGCCACTCCATGGGCGGCATGACGGTCATGGCGCTGGCGCATGCGCGACCGGAGCTCTTCGGTGACCGGGTCATCGGCGTCGCGCTGGTCAGCACTTCGCCAGGCAAGCTCGCAGAAGTCGGATTCCGTTTGCCGGTAAGGGTTTCCGGAGTATTGACCAGCTCGGTGCTGCCACAACTCGACCGGTTGATCGGCAAACGTGCGTCGCTCGTCGAGCGTGGTCGCCGGGTCGGCAGCGACCTTGCCTTCGTCATGTCACGCCACTACGGATTCGGTGATGACCCGAGCCCGGCGCAAGTCGAGTTCGTCGAGCGGATGCTGGCGGCCACACCCGTGGATGTCATCACCGGCTTCGCCCGCTCGATCGTGGAACACGACAAGTACGAGGCGCTCGACGTGCTGGCCAAGGTGCCGACCATCGTGCTGATCGGCGGGGACGACAAGATCACGCCACCGGCGCTCAGCGACGAGATCGCCGCGCGCGTCGCCGACGCGGAATTGGTCTGCCTCGCGGGTGCGGGACACATGGTGATGCTCGAGCGCGCGTCCCTGGTCAATCTGCATCTGCGGACGCTGTTCCGGCGCGCGGTTGCGACCCTTGGGCAACCATGACCGACACCCGCGGCCTGGCCGAGCTCGCCACCGATTGGAAACAGCTGCGCGACATCAACGTCGAGTGCACGGCGTGCGCGCTCGCCGTCGGCCGGACGCAGGTGGTGTTCGCGGCCGGAGAAGCCCCCGCCGACGTGATGTTCGTGGGTGAGGCACCTGGAATGCACGAGGACCTGCAGGGTGTCCCGTTCGTCGGGCGATCGGGGCAGCTACTCGACCGAATGCTTCGTGAAGCGGGCATCGAACGAGATCAGGTCGTCATCGCGAACGTCGTGAAATGCCGGCCGCCGGACAATCGCGATCCATTGCCTGAGGAGGTCGACGCGTGCCGATGGTGGCTGCGTCGTCAGGTGCACCTGGTCGACCCGGCGGTGATCTGCACGCTGGGCTCCTTTGCGACGCGGTGGGCACTCGGCAAGGACGCGCGGATCACCAGGGACCGCGGCAAGCGGTTCACGGTGAGCGGCCGGATCGTCGTACCGACCTTTCATCCTTCCGCCGCGTTGCGGTCGGGCCCGCAAGGAGCGCAGGCCCAGGCGTTGCGCGCGGACATTGCGCTGCTTGCGCAGATCATTGCCGAGATGCGTACCCGATGAGGCTCGTCGTTTCCACACCGCACCAGATGAGATCGGTCGGTACGGCGCTCGCCGCGATGCTTGAACCGGGCGACCTCGTCATCCTCACCGGTGACCTCGGTGCTGGGAAGACCGTGCTGACGCAAGGCATCGGTGCCGGTCTCGGCGTGCGCGGACAGGTGCTCTCGCCGACGTTCGTCATCGCTCGAGTTCACCCCGCGCCACTACCCCTGGTGCACGTCGACGCGTACCGGCTCAGCAGTCTCGCCGAAGTGGACGACCTCGACCTCGACGCGTCGCTCGAGGATTCGGTGACCGTCGTGGAGTGGGGCGAGGGCCTCGTCGAGGGTCTCGCGGATGCCCGGCTGGCGGTGCACATCGCGCGGTCCATCGACACCGAGGACCGGGTCGTCACGCTGACGCCGTACGGCGAGGCCTGGCGGCGTCGGGCGCCGGCCCTCGAGGTCATTTGCGATCGCCTCAACTAGCCTGTTCCCGTGCTGATCCTCGCGTTCGATACATCGACACCGTCAGTTGGTGTCGCGGTCCTGCGCGACGGCGATGTGGCGGCGGTGCGTCAGCAGGTCGACGCGCGGCGGCATGGCGAGCTGCTGGCTCCGTCGATCGAACGCGCTCTTGCTGACGCCGGAGTGGCAATCGGCGATCTGGACGCCATCGCTGTCGGTAACGGCCCGGGTCCATTCACCGGGCTGCGCGTCGGTTTGGTGACAGCCCGCAGCCTCGCGCACGCGTTGGGCATTCCGGCGTACGGGGTCTGCTCGCTCGACGCGATTGCCGCGGCGGCGGGCGACGGACCCTTGTTCGTCGCCACGGATGCGCGTCGCCGCGAGGTCTACTGGGCGACGTACCGCGACGGCGTTCGATCCTCCGGCCCGGACGTGTCCAAGCCGCACGACATCGTCCTGCGTGCCGGCGATCGCCGGGCGGGCCACGGTGTGCAGCTGTATGCCGAGGTGCTCGGGCCCGTAGACAGCGAGCTGCCGCTGTTTCCGCCGCCCGAGTGGATCGGTCGGCTCGTCGCTCGCGCACTGCGCGCCGGGCAGCATCCGGGAGATGTCTCGCCGCTGTACCTGCGTCGCCCGGATGCACAGGTGCCCAGTCCGCCGAAAGCAGTCCTTCCCGCGTGACCGGTGCTGCCCGCTCGACGGGGACGGCTGTTCGGGCCATGCGCTGGTGGGACATCGACGGGGGCGTGCTCGCGCTGGAGCGAGAGCTGTTCGGTGCCGACAGCTGGTCGCCCGAGCTGTTCTGGTCGGAGCTGGCGGATCCGGTCAGTCGCCGATACGTCGTCGCCGAGAGCGGCAGGGACCTGGCGGGTTACGGCGGCGTCTCCGTGCAGTCCGACGAGGCGTACATCCAGACGATTGCCGTCGCGCCGGCGTACCAGCGGCGCGGCATCGGTAGGACGCTGCTCGCCGACCTCCTGACGACTGCACGACTTCGCGGTGCGATGACCGCCGGTCTCGAGGTACGTGCGGACAACGCGCCGGCGCAACTGCTCTACGCGCGCTTCGGTTTCGAGCCGGTCGGAATCCGGCGCGGGTACTACCAGCCGTCGAACGTCGACGCCGTCGTCATGTTCGTCGAAGGGGTCGGCGCGGCATCCTACGAACAGCTTCTCGAGCGCTCACGCGGGCCGGCCGACGGCCGATAGGACGGGGTCAGTCCCGTCTACCGCGGAATGAGGTGCCCGTGCCGGAGTCCGCACCCACGATCGGCGTACTCTCGCCGCTGCTCGGCGGCGAGTACTTCGGCACACTGCTGTCCGGAATCCAGAGCGCGGCCACCGACGCGGGCGGGCGCGTGATCGCGATCCAGACCCTCGACGCGCGACTGGGCGACGACAACCCGGACGACTCGGATTTCCAGGGAGCTGTCGGCTGGGACCACATCGACGGGTTCGTCGTCATCATCAACGCGGTCAGTCCGGCGTACCTCCAGTCGATCAGCGCGGCCGGGAAGCCTGTGGTGATGATCAGCCATGAGGTCCCGGGCTTCGATTGCCCGATCGTCGTCCCTGACAACCGTGGCGGCATCCGCGAAGCGGTCACCCATCTCGTCGAGCACGGACATCGGTTGATTGCTTTCGCCGGGAATCGGCGCCAGCAGGACATCGCGGAGCGATACGACTCGTATCGCAACACTCTGAGTGAGCACGGCATCGAGCCGGACGAGTCGCTGGTCTACGACACCGGCGACAACCTCGAAGCGGGTGGCCGGCGGGCCGGCGAGGCGATGCTGGCAGCGGGATTGCCCTCGACCGCGGTCGTCGTCGCGACGGATTACAGCGCGCTCGGCGTGCTGGCGGTGCTGTCGGCCGCCGGGCTGGATCTGCCTCGCGACCAGGCCATCGTCGGCTTCGACAACACCAGGTCCGGTGCGCACGCGGTGCCGGCGCTCTCCAGCGTCAGCCAGCACTTCGCGTTCGCCGGGGGAACGGCCGCCGGTCTCGTTCTCGACGCTCTCGCCGGGCGACCCGGTGCGAGCGGTCGGCACGTGACCGGCGCATCCTTCGTCGCCCGGGAGTCATGCGGATGCGGCCGCACGGTGTCCGTGCGGTCGATGTTGGGCACTGGGGTCGAAGGCGCGGTGCAACGGCTGGTCAACCGGTTGGTCGCACCCTTCGCCGAGGCCGGACAACGAACCGACGCGAGCGCCGCTGCGGGGGTAGGAGCCGCCGGCGAGCGGATCGCCAGCGTGTTCATCGGTGCGGCGGCGAGCGACGTACCTCGCACGCCGGGTGTGCTGTCGGCGGCGGTCGAGGACATCGTCAGTCTCAGCCCGAGCCGTGAAAGCGTCATCGGCATCATCGGCTCGGTGCAGGAACTCAACCGGGCGTTGCTTGCGGGGGACGACGTCGGGGATCGCGTGGTCACCCGGCTCGACTCATGCCTACTCGAACTGACACTCGCCGTGGTCGAGGCTCAGCTGCACAACGAATACTCGTCCAACCGCCAGCTGCGTGACTCGCTGAACAACGAATACGACATCAGCCTGGCGTTGTTGCGCCGCGACGAGACCCACCCGCGCGCTCTCGGGTGGCTTGCCGGCACCGCGACGCGCGCGGCCTGCGTCGCGGTGTGGGACGAGCCCGCGCCGAGCGGCGGCGCGCCAACGATGACGATCGCCGGCTTCTACGACAGCGAGCGCGGGGCGGTCGCCGACTGGACTGGCAGGGAGTGCTCGCCCGGCGCCTTCCCGCCGGCGCAGATCCTCGACGCGGCGGACGGCGCCGACGTCGTGTTCGTGCTGCCGATCAAGACTCCGTCGCGAGACTGGGGGTTCTTCGCTGCCGTCGGGCCGATCGCGACGAGTACCTCCGCAGGTCGCGAAACCTACTTCCAGTGGGCTGCGTTGCTCAGCGTCGCGCTCGACCACGAGGCCGTCGTCGAATCCCTGAGTCGTCAGCGTGAGAATCTCGCTGCGGCATACGATCGCGAACGCGGACTGGTCGAGAGCATCAAGGTGAGCGAGGAGCGCTACGCGCTCGCGGCGCGCGCGGCGAACGACGGTCTGTGGGACTGGGATCTGACGAGCGGCGAGATCTTCTACTCCAGCCGTTGGAAGGCGATGCTCGGCTACGACGAAGACTCGATCGGCAGCCGAACCGATGACTGGTTCGACCGGGTGCATCCAGATGATCTCCCGGGGCTGCTCGAGTCGATGCACGCCCGGATCGACGGCGAGACCGAGTCGTTCGGGTTCGAGCACCGGGTCCGCGCGCTGGACGGTGGGTACCGGTGGATGCTGTGTCGTGCGTTGGCGGTGCCCGGAGGTGGTCAGCCCACGACGCGCATGGTCGGGTCGCTGACCGACATCACCGACCGCAAGGAGCTGGAGGACCGGCTTCGGCAGGGTGCGTTGTACGACGGGCTGACCGGTCTCCCCAACCGCACCCTGTTCCTCGACCGCCTCGATCGGGCAATCGCGCACAGCAAGCGTCGGCGTGAGTACCAATTCGTCGTGCTGTTCCTCGACCTCGACGGTTTCAAGGTCGTCAACGACAGCCTCGGGCACACCGCAGGAGATCGGTTGCTCGTCCAAGTGGCGGATCGCATCCGAGCGCAGCTTCGTGACTCGGACACCGCGGCGCGGTTCGGCGGTGACGAGTTCGCGATCCTGCTCAACGACGTCACGGATCTGACCGCCGTACCCGCGATCGTCGACCGCATCCAAGCAGCCCTTGCTGTGCCGCACGAACTCGACGGTCACGAGGTCGTCGTGAGTGCGAGCGTTGGTCTAGCCGCAAGCACGACGGGTTACCTTCGGCCAGAGGACGTCATCCGGGACAGCGACATCGCGATGTACCGGGCGAAGACTCACGAGCGCGGGAGCTACGCGACGTTCGACACGTCGATGCACGAGCGGGCCGTCGAACGTATGCGCGTCGAGTCCGAGCTTCGGCATGGCCTCGAGAACCGCGAGTTCGAGCTGCACTACCAACCGATTGTCGAG
>JBDSAK010000274.1:0-3358 GCA_039922195.1 Mycobacteriales bacterium | reverse complement strand
CGGATCGACATTCAGCGCAGGGAGATCATGGCGCGGCGAGATTTAGCGAAGCCGGCGAAGTGGATGGTGCGCCGCCCATAGCGGTAGCGAAGCGGCAAAAGTGCTTGAGCCTGCCGAACCAGCGTTCGATGCGGTTGCTGTGCCTGTAGGGGGTGGCATCGTGGGGGATGGCGACCTTCCGGCAGCGGCCGGAGGGGATTACCGCGTCGGCGCCCATCCGGCGCCTATCCGGCGCCCATCCGGCGATCGCGGCTCGCGGGGCATTGCTGTCATAGGCCTTTTCCGCGAGCACGGCGTCACCCGCCTGACCGTCGAGCAGCGCCAGCGCCTGGGTTATATCGCCGGCCTGCCCGGCGGTGATGATGAGGCGCAACGGCCGGCCGAGTGCGCCGGAGAACATGTGGACCTTGGTCGCCAGTCCGCCTCGGGAACGCCGCGGCGCCTGATCCTGAGCCCCCCTTTTCCGCTCGCCGCCTGCTGGGCACGGACGATGGTGCTGTCGAGCATGAAATACTGGTTGTCGCGGTCAACCTTCAGTGTCTTGAACAACCCGCTCCCACACGCCGGCGCGACACCAGCGGTTGAAGTGGCAATGCACCGTCTTCCACTTGCCGTAGCGTTCCGGCAGGTGCTGCCAGTGCGCGCCTGAGCGTAGCACAACAGACATCCGTCGTTGCTCATCGGCGCGTGCTCGAAGCCGCTGGGCCGTTCGAAGCGGACCGGCGCATCGACTATCTGCGGATCGTCGTACGCAATCTGCGCCAGAAGCTGGAGGCCGATTGGGCGCGGCCGTCGCTCATCATGAATGAATTGGGCGTCGGCTACCGATTGATGGTGGAGGGTCAATGCGGCGGTGCCGTTCAAGGGCAGCGCGCCTACCAAATACCATGTAAACGCTATGAAGAGTGTCTAACGGTTGGCTCGACCGGGTTCCCGATCGGGAAGGGCGACCGGGACGGCCCGAGCCGTCTCGCAAGGGAGATCCCAATCGAGACGATCAGGGCGAGGCGTCAGGCCTTTTGCAGCGGTCCCGACCGGTTGTGCCACCGGCAAAGCAAAAGCCAGTTGCACTTGCGTCCCAAGCCGCGAGCGCGTTTGTGATCGCGGCGTCCAGCGAAGCTGCCCCAACACCATCGCGAGCCGCTATCGAGATGCCGACCAGCAATCCGTCAAACAGTGTGGCGAGCCCGTCGATGTCGGTGTCCGGCCCGAGTTCGCCGCTGTCGACGGCTGATCGCACGCACTCGCGGATCGCGTGCCGGTTGGCGGCCCGCTCCCGCGCTGTCAGCTCGTGCGCGACCGAGCTATCGTTCGAGCGGGTCGCCGCTGCCAGGGCGACCATGCATCCGGTCGGGTGCGATGGATCGGCCTGCATGCGGGCGGAGTCGCGCAAAGCCGTCTCAAGACGTGCCCGTGGCGCAAGGGTCTCGTCTCGGAGCGCAGTCGCAACCCTGCCGTGCGTCTCAAGATAGCGCGCGACGGCCTCGCGGTAGAGCGCCTCCTTGGACCCGAACGCGGCGTAGAAGCTGGCCGACGATATACCGCCCATCGCTTCGCGGAGCCGCTCGAGCGAGGTGCCATCGAAGCCATATTCCCAAAATGCGTGCATCGCGCCGACCACCGCCTGATCGCGGTCGAAGCCACGCGGCCGACCCGTTCGCGCCATACCCGTTCTCCTATATGTGAACTAGTCATTCTATAAGTCGTTGACAAGGCCGTGAGCCGCGTCCACTTCCGGGTCAACTAATCCAGAAGTAGGCACACCCATGTCGCACCAGCGTTCTCCACGTCACCCGGCGCGCGACGCCGCGCCCGACCACCTTCCGGTTGCGGGCCTGCTCGCGCTCGCGATGACCGGTTTCATCTGCATCGCGACCGAGACGCTTCCGGCCGGCCTCCTGCCGCAGATGGCTGCCGGGCTGTCCGTGTCGCCGGCAGGGGCCGGTCAGCTCGTCACCGCCTACGCTCTCGGCTCCGTGCTCGCGGTCATACCCCTGACGATCGCGACCGCGGGGTGGCCACGCCGGCACGTCCTGCTGCTGACGATCCTCGGTTTCCTGATCTTCAACACGGTCACGGCGCTGTCATCCAGCTACCTCGTGACGCTCGCCGCACGGTTCCTCGCGGGCTGCTCCGCCGGACTCGCCTGGGGTCTGCTGGCGGCCTATGCGCGGCGCATGGTCGAGCCGCGCCAGCAAGGCCGCGCGCTGGCGCTGGCGATGGTGGGCACGCCGATCGCGCTCGCGTTGGGGGTGCCGCTGGGGACCTGGCTGGGTAGCGCAATCGGCTGGCGATCGGCCTTCTACGCCATGTCCGTCCTTGCGCTGCTCCTAATCGGCTGGGTGCTGCTGGCGGTGCCGAACTACCCCGGCCGACCGTCCGCCGCTCGCCCGCGCCTGGCTGCGACTTTCGTCACCCCAGGCGTGCGCCCGGTGCTGGCGGTAGTGCTGGCGTGGATGCTCGCGCACAACATCCTCTACACCTACATCTCACCGTTCGCGGCCTTGGCCGGGTTAGGCGGGCGGGTAGACCTCGTGCTGCTGGTGTTCGGTGTGGCGGCCCTGATCGGCATCATCATCACGGGTAGGCTGGTCGATCGTCGTTTACGCGAGACGGTGCTGGTCAGCATCGCGGTGTTTGCCCTGGTATTGCTCGCCCTGGGCCTGAACGCATCGTCGCCCCTGCTGATGGTCGTTGGCGTGGCCTTGTGGGGGCTGACGTTCGGTGGGGCCGCTACCCTGCTCCAAACCGCCCTGGCGGACGCGGCCGGCGACGGCGCGGACGTGGCGCTTTCGATGAACGTCGTCTCCTGGAACCTGGCCATCGCAGGCGGCGGGGTCGCGGGTGGCGCGTTGCTGGGCATCTGGGGCGCGGCGTCGTTCCCGTGGGCGATGCTCGCGCTGCTGCTGGTAGCGCTCGTGGTCGCTTGGTCCGCGCGACGCCACGGTTTTCCGGCGGGACACCGCGACGGGCTTGCGGTCGTGACGGCGCATTGAGCCGATCCGGCCGCACGGCCGACCGGTGCGTCCGAAACGCCCTGCGGACGGGCGCGACGATGAGCGGCGCTCCTCCTTTTCCCCTCACGACCAAGAAGGAAACACTATGTTCAAGGCCCTGCTGACTTGGGCGGCTCTCGCCGCCGCCACACTCGCCGCGCCGATCCAAGCGCGAGCGCCGACCCCCACCGGCCAGCCCGTCGAGGAGTTCCCGATCCCGCCCGGCTTCACGAGCGAGTATCGGACCGTTGACGGCGTGCGCCTGCACTATGTGAAGGGCGGCTCCGGCCCGCTCGTCATGCTCGTCCACGGCTTCGGGCAGAGCTGGTACGAATGGCACCAACTGATGCCGCTGCTGGCGC
>JBDSAK010000273.1:0-3868 GCA_039922195.1 Mycobacteriales bacterium | reverse complement strand
CGTGGTGCTGTACCCGGTGGCCCTGATGGTCGATGACATCGCCGAGCCCATCACGCTCCTGTCGTACGTGCTCTTCGTGGTGATCCTGCTCGCGTTCCTGGCCGGCATGGCGGGAGCGCTGCGCGATCGGTACCGTCGCCGATCCGTGCCGCCTGCGGCAGGGTAGAAGTCCACGAATACGGAAACAAAAACGTCAGCGCGACGCGGGCTACACTGGGACGGAACATGGCGATCGCAGAGCAGCAGCCGCGCCTACCCGAGCTCCATAGAGGCACTGAGCAAGAGGCGCCGGCCGCCGTGAACGAGCTTGCCGACAAGTGGGGCCGGCTCACGACGATCGCGACGCTGGCCGTGTTGCCCATCTGGCCACTCGCCTACCTGATCGTCGATTCGCGCTGGCCCGACCTGTCGTTCTTCGTCACGGGGCTGATCGCCACGGGCGCCATGGTCGTGACGCGCGGCGCGCTCGACGTGCTCTTCCACCGCTGGATCCCGTGGCCGAACCTGTACGGCGCCGAGGTGTCCGCGTACCAGGAGCGCGACGCACGGGCGCGCCGGCGCTCGTGGTTCTGGACGTCGCGCCTGCGCTTCACCCGGGCCTTCATCCTGTCGCCGCTGCTCTGGCTGCTCGGATTCGGTCTCATCGGCGGCCTCTTCTACCTCTGGCTGCAGTGGGCCGTCTGGGTGTTCGACACCGTCGGCGGGTGGTTCGGGTTCCATCCCGGCTCGTCGCTCGAGAACGCGCTCTCGTCGATGTTCTCGAACCCGGCGCAGGGCGTGCAGATGGCCGTGCAGCTTCTGCTGCTCTTCGTGATCAACTTCGTGATCTTCCTCGGTCCCCTGATGGCGATGGGCATCGGGCAGATCCAGTCGTTCGAGCCGGGCGACGCGACGTGGGGCGTGAAGCTCGACGACGTTCGCGGCCAGGCCGAGCCGAAGGAGGAGATCCGGCGCGTCGTCACCCTCTGGCAGTCGGGCGAGCGATTCGAGCAGGCCGGCGGCAAGCGTGAGCGCGGCCTGCTGTTCCTGGGCGCGCCCGGTACCGGCAAGACGATGCTGGCCAAGGCGATCGCGACGGGCTTCAACTGCCCGTTCGTGACCATCCCGGGCTCCGGCTTCGCACAGACGTTCATCGGCATGGACGCGGTCATCGTCCGGTTCCTGGCGCGCAAGGCCAAGCGGCTCGCACGTAAGTGGGGCGGCCAGTGCATCGTCTTCATCGACGAGATCGACGCCGTCGGCATGCGGCGCCAGAGCCTCGGCACAGGCGAGCCCGGGCATGTCGGAATCGGCGGCAGCGAGGTGGTGAACGGCGTCCTGCCCTTCGAGACCTTCGCCTTCCACGGCCCCAGCGGCTCCGTCTCCTCGAGCGGCGACCTGGTGCTCGAGACGGCCGCGTGGCGCGACCGCCTGTTCACCGAGCGCGAGCCGGTCGCCCCGGTGCGGCGCAACGGGATCATGAACATCGTCCCCGGCATGTTCGGCGGCGGTGGCGGTTTGGCGCTGAACCAGCTGCTGGTCGTCATGGACGGCATCGGGAACCCCTCGTTCGGGCGCAAGATGCTCGGCCGGATGAACGTGCTGCTGGACGCGTTGTTCTTCGTCCCGACCCGCATCGGCAGGTACTCGTTGCGCATGCCGCCGGCCAAGCTCCGCAAGGAGCAGATCTACTTCATCGGCGCGTGCAACGTCCCGCTCGCCTCGCTCGACCCTGCGCTCACGCGCGCGGGCCGCATGGGGCGCCACATCTACTTCCGCACGCCCACCAAGGACGACCGCAAGGACATCTTCGACCTCTACCTGCGCAAGGTCGCGCACGAGCCGGACCTCGACCTCGAGAAGCGCCGCGACGAGCTCGCGCGCATCACGAGCGGCTACTCGCCGGCCATGATCGAACAGGTCTGCTCGATGGCGCTCACGGTCGCGCACGACGCCAACCGCGAGGCGTTCGGCTGGGACGACATCGTCGACGCGATGACCACGGTCGAGTCCGGCACCGCGGTCAACATCGACTACGTCCCCGACGAGACGCGCGCCGTCGCCATCCACGAGGCGGGTCACGCGACGGCGGCGCACGTGTACATGAAGCGTTCCGAGTCGACGCGCCTGTCGATCCGCAAGCGCGGCGGTTCGCTGGGTCATCACCAGGCGCTGGAGAAGGACGAGCGGTTCTCCTCCTGGCGCAGCGAGGAGATGGGCCGACTGATCTGGACGCTCGGGGCGATGGCGGCGGAGCACGTCTTCTACGGCGAGAACTCGACCGGAGTCGGCGGCGACGTGCAGAGCGCCACCATGCGCAGCGCCTGGATGGTCGGCATGTGCGCGATGGCGCCCGAGCGGATCGATCTGGAGGGCAAGTTCTCGCGCCTGTCCGAGGAGGACGAGGCGCGCGAGAAGCTGATCAAGCGCTTCGAGAAGCTCGGGCTCGGCATCATGAACCGCGCCCAGGGCGGCCCGATGACCGGCGACACGCTCGGCTCCGTGCTGTCCGACCCGACGAAGCGCGCCAACGCCGCGCAGATCCTCGGTCAGGCGTACCTGATCGCGTTCAACTTCGTCCGCGCAAACCGCGAGGGCGTCAAGCAGGTGGCCGAGGTGCTGATCGAGAAGCGCGAGATGCACGGCGACGAGGTCGTGGAGCTGCTCGACGAGGTCGGGCTGGTGGAGCCGGAGATCGACCTGACGCAGGAGCGGTCGTGGCCGACGATCTGAAACCCGCGCCCGGTGCCGGCGCCGACGAGCCGATCATCGACGCCGAGATTGCGGTCGACACCGCGCCTCCGTCCGGCACCGCGATCGAGCCGGCCGGGCCGGCGCCGACCGAGCTGATCGTCGCCGAGACGCCTGGCCAGCTGGTGCCGTACCAGGCGAAGCCGTCGACGGTCTCCGTCGGCGTCCAGCGCCGGTTCTCGGCCGCCTACGGCGTGGTGGTCGCGATCTTCGTGATCGGAGCGCTCGGCACCGCGATGGCCCTCTCCGGGTTCCGTCCCGGAGCGCCCGCCGCGTGGTCGGCGTTCAAGCCGAGCGGCGAGCGCCTCCAGAGGGCGCAGGCGATCGCCGACTACGTCGCGCCGGACTACAAGCTCGACGATGCGAAGCAGATGGTGGTGGTCGCTGCGCGCGACGCCGGCGTCGGGTCGCAGCAGATCCAGTTCGTCGCCGTCCCCGGCCAGGAGCAGTACGACATCATCAACGGCGCCAACACGGTCGCGTACGAGATGTGCGGCCTGGGCGAACACTGCTCGATCAGCACCGGCCAGCCGTCGACCGACCGCGACCGGTTGCTCCGCCGCGAGGCGCTCGAGATCGCGCTGTACACGTTCAAGTACATCGGCGCCACCGACGCAGTGGTCGTGTTCATGCCGCCGCCGGTCGGCGCGACGACCTCGTGGGCGCTGCTCTTCAAGAAACAGGACTACGGCAGCGAGCTGGGGCATCCGATCACCGAGACCCTGCCGGAGCCGGCCCCGAACCCGACCAGCCTCGCCGGATCGGGAGAGCGCGAGATGGTCGAGCAGCTGACCGGCAACGCGCGCTACTCGTACAAGGTGCAGGACGTGAATGGCGCGCCGGTGCTCGTGCTCGACCCGCCCGCGACGTGAGGTGCGACGCGCGCGCCGCGCTCGAGCGGGCCTGTCGCCGGCTCGACACCCTCGACTACTACCGCCATCCGGTGCGGATGCGGCACGTGCGTCTGTTCGTCGTCCCGTGGTTCTTCCGGCTGCCGCCGTTCCGCCGCTTCGATGGATACGCGGTGCACTGGACGATCCTGCTGCGCGACCCGCCCGGCCCGGGTGGGGCATCGGACGAGCTCGTGACGCACGAGCTGTGTCACGTCTGGCAGATGCAGCATCACCCGTTAACGATG
>JBDSAK010000272.1:0-11596 GCA_039922195.1 Mycobacteriales bacterium | reverse complement strand
GAGATTTCCCAGCCCCACAGGGAACGACCGCGGCGGCGCACGCGCAAGCCGTGATTGACGAACTCGTCACCTTGATCGAGGCGGCCGGCGGCCGGACCCTCGCGTTGTTCACGACGACACGCGCGTTGACCGAAGCGGCGGCCGCCATTCGCGAGCGCACCGACCATCGCGTCCTCGTTCAGGGCGAGGCGCCGCCTCGTCATCTCGTCCGCGACTTCGCCGCCGACGAATCGAGCTGCCTCTTCGCGACGACCAGCTTCTGGCAGGGCGTCGACGTACCGGGAGCGGCATGCAGCCTGGTCGTCATTGACAAGCTGCCGTTCCCACGACCGGACGACCCGCTGGCCGTCGCGCGGCGCGAGGCCGCGGATGCGCACAGCGGCGACGGGTTCACCGACGTGTACGTCGCCCGTGCCGCTGTGCTGCTCGCCCAGGGCGTCGGTCGCCTGATCCGCTCGTCAGCGGACCGCGGCGTCGTCGCCGTACTCGATCCGCGGCTGTCGACTAAGGCCTACGGCCGGCTGCTGCTCGCGTCGCTGCCGCCGTTCCGCGTCTGGCACGACCGTGACGTGGTCGTCGGCGCGCTCCAGCGGTTGGCGCGGCGCGACTAGCAGCAACCGGCCCCCGCCGTGGCCGCATCCGAATCCGCGTGCGCGCTCGATACACACGCAGCGCCATCGGTGGCGTCGCAGCCCATGACCGAACTGTCGGCGAGCACGGTGTAGATCTCCCAGCGCTCGCCTGATGGTGTCCCCTCGACCCAGAACTTGTCCTGCTTGGCATAGCAACACTCGGTGCCGCGCTCGTCGATCGACGCGAGACCACTGTCCGCGAGGCGGCGCTGCTCGGCGTCGACGATCTCGGTCGACTCGACCTCGACACCGAGGTGGTTGATCGAACCTCCCTGGCCCGGGTTCTCCAGCAGCACCAGCTTGAGCGGGGGCTCGGTGATGGCGAAGTTCGCGTACCCCGGCCGCTGCTTGGCGGGTGCTGCGTTGAAGAGCTTCGAGTAGAAGTCGATCGCCGTTTCGAGGTCGTCGACGTTGAGGGCGAGCTGCACGCGGGACATCGTTCCTCCAAGAGTTAGACGGTTGTCTATGTCTGCTCCAGGACTGTTGCACAAGATATCGATGATTGTCAATATCAACTGGTCCTATCCGGCTACGGCCAGTTATGGCGGGCGGGCGATAACGTGACCGGGAGCGCCGCCTGATGCCGCGGCACGAGGGTGGGAGAGGCGCGGATGACGGCAACCGACCCGTTCGAGCTCGCGCAACAAGCAGCGCAGCGCCTCGCCGAGATCACTGGCGTCCCGCGACATGACGTCGCCCTGGTCCTCGGCTCCGGCTGGGCTCCCGCTGCCGACGAGCTCGGCGACGCCAGCGTCGAGCTGCAGTTGTCCGACCTCCCCGGCTTTCCCGACGCCGCGGTGGCCGGGCATTCGAACGCCATCCGCTCGATCCAGGTCGGCGACCGGCGCATGCTGGCGTTCCTCGGCCGCGTGCACGGCTACGAAGGGCATCCGGTCTCGACCGTCGTACACGCCGTGCGCACGGCTGCCATCGCCGGCTGCGATGTCGTCGTCCTGACCAATGCGGCGGGTGGGCTGCGCGACGGCATGTACGCCGGGCAGCCCGTCCTGATCAGCGACCACATCAACCTGACGGGTCGCTCGCCGCTGACGGGGCCGCCGCCGCCCGCACCTTTCGCCTCGCGATTCGTCGACCTCACCGACCTCTACTCGGCCCGACTGCGCCGGCTCGCCAAGAGTGTGGAACCGGCCCTCACCGACGGCGTCTATGCGGCAATCGCGGGCCCGCATTACGAGACGCCGAGCGAGGTGCGGATGCTGCGCGGGCTCGGCGCCGACCTGGTCGGTATGTCGACCGCCCTCGAAGCCATCGCCGCTCGCCACCTCGGCGCCGAGGTGCTCGCGATGTCACTGGTGACCAACCTCGCGGCGGGGATGACCAGCGAGAAGCTCAACCACGAAGAAGTGCTCCAGGCCGGTACGGCGGCCGCGCAGCAGATGGGCACGTTGCTTGCGGAGGTCGTTCGCAAGCTCGGGCGCCCGTGACGTACGACGGGGCCGCGGTCGAGGCGTGGCTGGCGGAGGATCCGGACCCCGACACTCGCGCCGAGTTGCAGGCGCTCATCGATGCGGGCGACGACGCCGAGATCAGCGACGCGTTCAGTGGGCCACTCGAGTTCGGCACCGCCGGGTTGCGGGGGAAGCTCGGGCCGGGGCCCAATCGGATGAACCGAGCCGTCGTACGCCGGGCGGCAGCGGGCCTCGCCCGCTACTTGCTCGAGACCGACGAGAAGGCGGCCTGGAACGGGGTCGTCATCGGATACGACGCCCGCCACAAGTCTGCGGACTTCGCCGCCGACACCGCCGCAGTGCTGACCGGCGCGGGTATTCGCGCGCAGCTGCTGCCCCACCCCACGCCGACGCCGGTACTCGCGTTCGCGGTGCTGCATTTCGGCTGCGCGGCCGGCGTCATGGTGACGGCGAGCCACAATCCGGCGCAGGACAACGGGTACAAGGTCTATCTCAGCGACGGTGCGCAGATCGTGCCGCCAGTCGACGCCCGGATCTCCGCGCACATCAATGCGGTCGGTCCGCTCGAGTCGATCGTGCTCGGCGCAGCCGCCAATCCGCTCGTCGTGCTCCGCGACGACGAACCGATCGAGGCGTACGTCGCGGCGGCCGCGGAACTCGTCGACGCGGAAACTGCACGCGAGCTGACCGTGGCGTATACGCCGCTGCACGGTGTCGGGCGCGACGTCCTGCTGCGGCTCTTCGACCGCGCGGGTTTCGCCGCTCCGCACGTGGTGGCCGCGCAAGCTGACCCCGACCCGGAGTTTCCGACGGTCGCGTTTCCCAACCCCGAAGAGCCGGGCGCACTCGACCTCGTCATCGCCGCAGCCCGAGCTGTCGGCGCCGACCTGGTCATCGCGAACGACCCGGACGCCGACCGGCTGGCGATTGCCATACCTGATCAGTCAGCAAAAAGCGGTTGGCGCGCGCTCCGCGGCGACGAGATTGGCGCGTTGCTTGCCGATTTCCTGCTCAGTACGTCGAGCGGTGATGACCGCCTCGTCGTCACGACGATCGTCTCCTCGACCTTGCTGTCGAAGATCGCGGCCGCGGCAGGCGTGCGCTACGCCGAGACGCTGACGGGTTTCAAGTGGATCGAGCGCGCGGCGCAAGACCGGCCCGATGCGCGCCTTGTCCTCGGCTACGAGGAAGCGCTCGGTTTCAACGTCGGCGATTGGATGGTGCACGACAAGGACGGCATGGGCGCCGCTCTTGTTTTCGCGGAACTCGCCGCGGTCTCGAAGCGCCAGGGCGAGTCGCTGGTCGCGAGACTGGATGGCATCGCCGAGCGGTTCGGCCTGCACGCGACATCGCAGTGGAGCGTCTGGCTGCAGGGCACCGACGGAAGCGTTCGTATCGACGCGGTCATGGCAGCGCTGCGCGACAAGCCACTGCCGGAAACCGTGGCGGGCCGACTGATCACCGCGGTCGACGACCTGTCGACCGGCGTACGCCGCTCGCTCGACGGCGGATCTGACAGCGTCATCGACCTGCCCCGGTCCGACGTCCTCACGCTGCACATGGACGGCGCCCGCATCGTCGTACGGCCGAGTGGTACAGAGCCGAAGCTGAAGATGTATTTCGAAGTCGTCGTCCCGGTGCGTGCGGACGTGCAGTCCGCCCGCGAGCAGGCCGAGCGCGAGCTCGCGGCGCTGCGCGCCGAGATGGCCCTGCTGACCGGTCTCTAGAGCGCCCGACCCGTCGGTGCACACCGCACGGCCTACGATGAGCCGATGCACACGCTGCGGATTCGCGACGACGTGGCTGCGGCGGTCGCGAGTGGACACCCTGTCGTCGCGCTCGAGAGCACGATCATCGCGCACGGCCTTCCGCGGCCGCACAACCTTCGAGTCGCGCGCGAGGTCGAAGCGCTCATCGTCGAGCAAGGCGCGGTCGCCGCAACCATCGGTGTCATCAACGGTGTGGCGGTCGTCGGACTCGACGATGATGAACTGACCCAGCTCGCCGGCGACCCGAACGTGGCCAAGCTCTCGGTGCGCGATGTCGGTTTCGCTGTCGCGCAGCGCCGCACCGGCGCGACCACGGTCGCGAGCACGGCGGCGCTTGCGGCCCGCGCCGGCATCCGGCTCTTCGCGACAGGCGGCTTGGGCGGCGTGCACCGCGAGGCACGGGAGAGCTGGGACGAATCGGCTGACCTCAACACGCTCGCCGCGACCTCCCTCACCGTCGTCTGCGCCGGAGTGAAATCGATCCTTGATGTGCCCGCGACACTCGAGCGGCTGGAGTCCCTCGGAGTGCCCGTCGTCGGGTATCGCATCAAGTCGTTCCCTGGCTTCTACCTGAGTGACTCCGGTCATCCGCTCGACTGGTCCGTCGAGTCGGTCGAGGACGTCGCGGACGTGATGGCCGCGCGGCGTGACCTCGGCCTCGACGGCCGCGCGCTGATCGTGGCGAACCCGCTGGCCGACAGTGAGCAGATCAACCGGGAACTGCATGATCGGGTGCTCGCCGAAGGTCTGGAACTACTGCACACCGCGGGCATCACGGGCAAGGGCGTCACGCCCTTCCTGCTCGAGTACTTCCATCGCGAAACCCGCGGCGCGAGCCTCGCGGCCAACACGCTGATCATTCGGCACAACGCCGTACTGGCCGCGCAGATCGCCGTCGCCTGGTCCGCGCGCGCGTGATCGCTCGCGTCGCTGACCGGATCGTCGTCGTCGGGGACATCGCGGTCGACATCGTTGCCCGTTTCACCGGAGCACTCAACGTCGGCAGCGACTCACCCGCGACCGTGTCGATGTCCGGCGGCGGATCTGCCGCGAACGTCGCGACGTGGCTCGCGTCGCTCCGCGCCGCTCCCGGCAGCGCCGGTGTGGTGTACGTCGGCCGGGTCGGCAACGACTCCGCGGGTCGCACGCAGGTCGATGCGCTGTCGGCCGCCGGGGTCGACGTGCGCGCCGCCATCGACCTTGCCCGACCAACCGGGGCCGTGGTGGTACTCGTCGGCGACGACGGCGAACGCACGATGTTCCCGGATCGCGGGGCGAACGCCGCGTTGTCTGCCGCAGATCTACCGGATGACGTCTTCCGCCGCGGATCACATCTGCACGTCTCCGGCTATTCCCTTCTCGAGGAGTCGTCGCGCGCGGCGGCGCTGGCAGCTCTCGAACGCGCCCGCGCCGCCGGCATGACGATCTCCGTGGACCCTTCCTCGGCGGCACCGCTGCGCGCCCTTGGCGCGGCGACGTTCCTCGAGTGGACCCGCGGCGCGGACCTGTGCATCGCCAACCTTGCCGAGGCTTCTGAGCTCGCGGGGGACGACGCGCCAGGGGAACTCGCTCGGCGGCTGGCTTCGTCGACGTACCGCGAGGTCGTCATCAAGCTCGGCGCCGAGGGCGCCGTCTGGTCGGACGGTGACACGTTCGTCTCGGCGCCCGCGGTGACATCGCGCGTGGTGGACACGACCGGCGCGGGCGACGCGTTCGCGGCGGGTTTCCTGAGCAGCTGGGTGACCGGCGCGCCGGCCCACGAAGCGCTGGCCGCCGGGGCAGGTCTTGCGGCAATCGCGTGCGCGACCGTCGGTGGCCGACCACCCATGGATGGGACCGGCTCGAGTTAGAAGCTGCCGAACTGCCGGTCGCCGGCGTCGCCGAGGCCGGGGACGATGTAGGCCTTGTCGTTGAGCTTCTCGTCGATGGCCGCGGTGACCAGCTCGAGCACCAGCCCGGATCGCTCGAGGCGCTCGATGCCTTCCGGCGCCGCGAGCACGCAGACGACGATCTGCCGCGCGACTCCCCGCTCGGCCAGGAGTTGGCAGGTGTAGTCGAGCGAGCCGCCCGTGGCGAGCATCGGGTCGAGCACGATCACCGTCCGGCCGTCCAGGCGCTGCGGTAGTGCGGCCAGATACGACTTGGGCTGAAACGTCTCCTCGTCACGGGCCAGGCCGATAAAACCCATGATCGCTTCGGGCATCAGCTCGAGCGCCGCCTCGGCCATGCCCAGGCCGGCCCGCAGAATCGGGACCAAGATCGGTGGCGACGCCAACCGCACGCCCTGCGTCGCCTGAATGGGTGTCTCGATGTCGATCGGCTCGACCGGCAATGTGCGCGTCGCCTCGTAGACCAGCATGTGCGACAGCTCCCGCAACGCCTGCCGGAAACCGGCGTTGTCGGTGTTCTTGTCGCGCATGTTGGTCAGCCGGCGGGCGGCCAGCGGGTGATCGACCACGACGACGTTCATGAGGCGACTCCCGGGTAGGACGACTGGCCGCGACGCTAGCGCACCCGCGGGTCCCGCCACTCTGAGATCAGGCCAGGCGTTCGAGGACGTCGACGACTTCGTCCGGTGCCGGCATCGCGGCGATGTCTGCCGCCAGGCCTGCGGCTGCGGTGCGAAACGATTCCTCCGCGAGAATCCTGCGCACCGCCTCCGCGATGGCCTCGGGCGTCGCTTCATCCGGCCGGAGCGCCAAGCCGACGCCGCTGGACTGCGCCGCCTGCGCATTGCGGAACTGGTCTGCGGCTTGGGGCAGCAGCACCTGCGGCAGCCCGTGGTGGAGCGCTCCGAGAAACGTTCCTGACCCACCGTGCGAGACGACCGCCGTGCAGTGCGGCAGGACCTCGGTCTGCGAGACGTAGCGTTCGACGGTCACGTGGGTCGGTTGGTCGCCGAGCGCCGCCGGGTCGGCATCGGGACCGACGGTCACCAGCAGTCTGACGCCGAGACCGGCGAGACCGTCCGCGGCCGCGCGCAGCACCGACGCCTGGTTCATCACCGTTCCCAGCGTCAGGTAGACCAGTGGCTCGCCGTCGACGCAGGCCGGCAGCGCGGTGGCCGGCGGACCGGTGTAGGGAACCGGCCGCAGCGGCGCCGCGACAGGGATGTGCGTCATCGGCACCGACTGCACACGTGGCGGGCAGATGTCGAGGTACGGCGCCTCGAAACAACCGGCGTACGGCGGAACGGTCAACCCGTGTTCGGCCCACATCGGCGCCAACAACTCGCCCGCCGCCGCGATGAACGACTCCGGAATGGCGCTGCCGTACGAGTGCGTCACGCTGCGCGCGCCGATTAGCGCGGCCACCAGCGGCGCCGCCAGCTCGGCATGGTCGTGAACGAGGAGGGCGGGGCGCCAGTCACGTGCCAGCGGAAGGAGGTCCGCCAGCATCGGCGGGGCCATGCCGGCCCCGAAGAAGCGGGGGAACATGAAGGCTGCCTTGCCCTCGGGAGGCACGTCGACGGTCGCGCGGCCCATTCGCCCACGCAGCTCGGCCAGCGACTCGCCCGACAACCCGGCCGGCTCGGCGTCCAGGCCGGCATCGGACACGAGTACGCAGGCGGCCTCGCCGGTGGCCCACCGCACCTCGTGTCCGTGCGCGACGAATGCGCGGGCGAGCGGGACCATCGGGAAGTTGTGGCCGTAGCCGGACGTCGAGGAAAACAGGACTCGCACTGCGGTACCTCCTCAGGTTCATGGCACTGCGGCGACTCTGTCACGGCGCGCTCGATATCGTGCCTGCTTGGCGCGCGTATTCTGGGCCGATGACTCAGGTCGCGCCCCGTCCCGCAGTGAGCGGGCTTGCGGACGTTGCCTCGAGTGAGTCCTCGCTGCGGCAGTTCCTGCACGGGTTGCCGGGCGTCGACCAGGTCGGCGCCGAATCGCGCGCCGCGACGCTCGGCACGCGCTCGATCAAGAAGGACGCGAAACTCTGGGCGCTCGATGCTGCCATTCGGATGATCGACCTGACGACACTCGAGGGGGCTGACACTCCCGGCAAGGTGCGCGCGCTGTGCGCGAAGGCCCTGCGCCCCGACCCGACGGACCCGACCGTGCCGTCCGTCGCGGCGATCTGCGTCTACCCCGATCTGGTGACCACCGCGCGCGACGCCTTGCGGGGATCCGGTGTCCACGTCGCGAGCGTCGCGACCGCCTTCCCGTCCGGCCGCGCTGCGCTTCCGGTGAAGCTGGCCGACGTCCGCTCCGCTGTTGCTGACGGTGCCGACGAGATCGACATGGTCATCGACCGGGGCGCGTTCCTGTCCGGTCGCTATCAACGGGTGTACGACGAGATCGTGGCCGTCAAGGAGGCGTGTGGCTCGGCGCACCTCAAGGTGATTCTGGAGACCGGCGAGCTGGTGACCTACGACAACGTGCGGCGGGCCTCCTGGCTCGCGATGCTCGCGGGCGGCGATTTCATCAAGACCTCGACGGGCAAGGTGGCGCCGGCTTCGACACTGCCCGTTGTCCTGGTAATGCTCGAAGCCGTCAGGGATTTTGCGGTCATCGGAGACGGCCGACGGATCGGTGTCAAAGCCGCAGGGGGCATCCGGACGGCGAAGGACGCCATCAAATACCTCGTGGTGGTCAAGGAGACTGCGGGCGACGAGTGGCTCACTCCCGACCTGTTTCGCATCGGTGCGTCGACGCTGCTCAACGACCTGCTCATGCAACGCACCAAGCAACGCACCGGTGTCTATTCCGGTCCCGACTACTTCACCCTGGACTGACGATGACGTGGGAATACGCAGCAGCGCCGGAGTCGCGCGACATCGTCGCGTTGCGGTCGTCGTACGGCCTGTTCATCAACGGCGAGTGGAGTGATCCGGTCGACGGCGATGCCTTCAAGACGGTCAACCCGGCAACGGAGGAAGTGCTCGCGGAGGTCTCGTCCGCGGGTGAGCGCGATGTGGATCGTGCCGTCGCGGCTGCCCGGGCGGCGTACACCAAGGTGTGGGGGCCGATGCCCGGTGCCGAACGGGCGAAGTACATCTTCCGCATCGCGCGCATCATGGCCGAGCGCAGTCGCGAGCTCGCTGTCCTCGAGACACTCGACAACGGCAAGCCGATCCGCGAGTCGCGCGACGTCGATGTTCCGCTCGCGGCCGCCTACTTCTTCTACTACGCCGGCTGGGCCGACAAGCTGGGCTACGCCGGCCACGGCGCGGATCCCCTGCCGCTCGGCGTGGCGGCTCAGGTGATTCCGTGGAACTTCCCGCTGCTCATGCTGGCGTGGAAAATCGCGCCGGCGCTGGCCTGCGGCAATACCGTGGTGCTCAAGCCGGCCGAGACCACTCCGCTGACCGCATTGCTGTTCGCCGAGATCTGCCAACAGGCGCAATTGCCGCCCGGCGTCGTCAACATCATCACCGGAGCCGGTGCGACGGGCGCGTCCCTCGTCGGTCACGGCGACGTCGACAAGGTTGCGTTCACCGGTTCCACCGAGGTTGGCAAGGCGATCGCGCGCACCGTGGCCGGCACCCGGAAGAAGGTCACGCTGGAGCTGGGCGGCAAGGCGGCCAACATCGTCTTCGACGACGCACCGCTTGACGAGGCCGTCGAGGGAATCGTCAACGGCATCTTCTTCAATCAGGGCCACGTGTGTTGCGCCGGTTCGCGATTGCTCGTCCAGGAGTCGATCGCCGACGCGTTGCTTGACCGGCTGAAGCGCCGGCTCGCGACGCTGCGGCTCGGTGATCCGCTCGACAAGAACACCGACATCGGCGCGATCAACTCGCCCGAGCAACTGGCGCGCATCCGCGAACTGTCCGACGCCGGCGACGCCGAGGGGGCCGAGCGTTGGTCGCCTGAATGCGTGCTTCCTGCGCAGGGCTATTGGTTCCCGCCGACCATCTTCACCGGGGTATCGCAATCGCACCGGATCGCGCGCGAGGAGATCTTCGGACCGGTGCTGTCGGTGCTGACCTTCCGGACGCCCCAGGAGGCCGTCGAGAAGGCGAACAACACGCCGTACGGATTGTCGGCGGGCGTCTGGACGGACAAGGGCTCGCGCATCCTCTGGATGGCCGATCAGTTGCGGGCCGGGGTCGTCTGGGCCAACACATTCAATCGCTTCGATCCGACATCGCCGTTCGGCGGGTTCAAGGAATCAGGCTTCGGTCGCGAAGGCGGCCGTCATGGGCTGGAGGGATACCTCGATGTCTGAGGCGAAGAAGCCCGCCGATGTGCGGCCCGCGCGGGTCGACGTGCGCAAGACGTACAAGCTCTACATCGGCGGGGCGTTCCCGCGCTCGGAGTCCGGGCGCACGTACGAGGTATCTGGCGCGGACGGCGGCTTTCTGGCGAATGCCGCACTCGGTTCGCGCAAGGACGCGCGCGACGCGGTCGTTGCGGCGCGCAAGGCTGTCCCCGGCTGGTCTGGCGCGACGGCGTACAACCGCGGGCAGGTGCTCTATCGAGTCGCGGAGTTGCTCGAGGGGCGGCGTACGCAGTTCGTCGAGGAAGTTGCGGCGAGCGACGGACTCTCCCCGCGCGGCGCGGAAGCGACAGTGTCGGCCGCCATCGACCGCTGGGTTTGGTACGCCGGGTGGTCCGACAAGATCTCGCAGATCGCGGGCTCGGTGAACTCCGTCGCCGGCCCGTACTTCGACTTCTCGGTGCCGGTCGCGACGGGGGTCGTCGCCGTGCTCGCGCCCCGGGAGTCCTCGCTGCTCGGCCTCGTCAGCGTGCTGGCCCCGGTCATCGTCAGCGGCAACGCAGCGGTGGTCGTTGCAAGCGAGAGTGGGCCGCTGCCCGCCGTCACCCTCTCCGAGGTGCTGGCGACGTCTGACGTGCCCGCAGGAGTGGTCAACATTCTCACCGGGCGCCTCGCCGAACTCGCCCCGCATCTTGCATCGCATATGGACGTCAACGCCATCGATCTGACCGGCGCACCAGCCGATCTGGCCGCCGACCTGGAACGCGCCGCCGCCGACAACCTCAAGCGCATCCTGCGAGCACCCGCTGCCGGCGATGAGGCAACGGATTGGCACGGAGCGCCGACGACCGCACGGATGCTGTCTTTCCTGGAGACCAAGACGGTCTGGCACCCGATCGGCGTCTAACCCATCGGCGGCCAACCCGTCGTCGTCTGACCCCGTCATACCCCGTCGTCTGACCCCCGTCGTCTGACCCCGTCGTCTAGCCAGTCGTCTAACCCGGTGGCGTCTCGCGCGGTCGTGGCTCTTCGAGTTCGGCGGCAGGACGGAAGAAGCCGACGGAAATCCACCACCATGCAAGCAACCACGGCGGCAGCATCATGAGCCACCAGGCCGGCTGTTTGCCTGTCGCGACGGACCAGACGAGTCCGAGCACACTAGCGATTCCAACAACCAGCGCCAGCACGCCGAACAGTGTCATCAGGCGACCCGGTGGTGTTGCCTGACCGTGTTGCTCCATGCGCGGAGCTCAACACATCGGTGCTGCCCGGCAACTCACCGACCGCTAGACGCTGGGTGGGTCGTTGCCGCTACTGGTGTCGGGGTCGGCATCATCGGGCGCCGCTTCGTCGGCGGCTGCGTTGCGCGCGGCCGCGGCTGCCTCGTCGGCGGTGTGCTCGCGGTCAGGGAGTTCGTCGTCGCCTGGTCCGTGGCTCTCGTCGTCGTCGCACCAGTGCGGGTCGGCGGCGCGGGCACCGCTCCACGCGGGGTCGGACCAGCGGGCGTCAGCTGCTTCCGCGTCGCGATCGGCAGTGTCCAGGTCGGCTGCGTCTGCCTGACCTTCGGCGTCGTGGTCGGCTGCCTCGGCCCGCCTAGCGG
>JBDSAK010000271.1:0-10736 GCA_039922195.1 Mycobacteriales bacterium | reverse complement strand
CCCGCGGGGCACGGACTGCACCTGCGCGCGGCTCGCTAGCGGCGCATCGCTGTGCCGCTACTCCCGCTCCACACCGTGAACTGCACTCGTGCGGAGGTGGAAGTGCAGCTTTGGCACCGTGATCGTGCTTGCGTGATCCGCCGAACAGTATGTTCGACGCATGGTCGCCCCATCGGAGACCCAGCTGCCCTAACGCCGTTGGACGCTGCTGATCGCCGTGCTCGGGTTTGCGACCTTTTGGCTGCTCACACGTGGCTTGGCTCGTTGGATCACAGCTGCGCTGACCGGGCAGCAGCGATCGCTGCCGCCCGCCAGAATCCGGACGACCCAGGGCTGCGCGCAGCCATCGATCGCTCGTACTGCAACTAGGAGATGCGCGACCCCAGATCGGACCCCGACCGTAAAGCGAATACTGCTCATCGCCGCACTTCGCCGTCGACGCGAACCTACGCGCCCTGATCTAACACGTTTCCGCGGAGACGTCGACGAGCAGACCGGGTCGACCCGCCGCAGAACTGTCGGGGCACCGCGGCGGCCCCACCGACCTGACCAACCGCGTGCTGCTCTGCCTATCGCAGCACGACGAGGTTGGCCGAACTCGCTCGATGGACAGCGCTCAGTGGAATTGACTGGTCGAAGGTCACTAGCCGTTGATCGTGCGCGGTCGCGAGTGCCAGTAGGTAGACGTCAGTGACCTGCCTCGAACTCAAGATCCTTGTGGGACTGACAGCGGCGCTGTCCAGGATGCTGACCGAGGAAGCAAGAAACTCGTGATGCGAGCTCATGCTTGCCGCCGCCAATCGGGCGATCGCTTGAGCAGGAGCAATGGGGCTCGGATAGCGGGGCGCAGAGATTATTCGGACGAAACCGTTTTGGGTGACGTTGCAGGAGGCCCAGCCGGCCGAGATTTCGGATCGGAACCACTCGCGCGCAAGCACGTGATCAACGTGATCGCTGTCGAGAAGCGCGAGTAGGACGTTGACGTCCAACAGCGCCCTTTTCATATGGACTCGTCATCGCGCAACTGATCGAGGAGTTCATTGGTCACCAGCGGCCCCCGCGGTGGGAACGGGTCAAAACCGTGGAATGCCTCCACCCCGGCAGCCTGTGCGGTCGCCGTCCGATAGGTCAACGCTTGCCGCGCAAGGTCGGACAGGACGGCGCCAGCCGTCCGACGCTCGCGCCGCGCGCGTTCCTTCACCGCACGAAGCACGTCATCATCAAGCGACAGAGTGGTGCGCATGCATCAGATGCTATCGCATCTCCCAACCTGCCAAGATGGGCTCGTCACTGGTTTGACCACGCGACTGGTATCCGCGTCACGGCTGGACGGGGGGACGTTCGGTGTGGCCGAGACACGTGAGGACAGATTGGACGACTTGTCGGCAACCTGGTGCTCTGCTCCCACCATCACCACCTCGTCCCCGAAGGCGGCTACCGCCGCACCCGCAACCCGACCGGCGGCATCGACGTGCGCGTCCCGCCGGCTGGCTGCTACCCGCCGTGCCGCGGCTCCCGCCCTCAAGCGCCGAACGGCTCGCAGCGAGCAACTCCGCAGCCGGCGCCGGCGTCGGAAACACTGCCACCGCACTGGAACGGCGACCGGCTCCACCTCAACTACGCCGTCGGCGTACTCCTCGCGGGGTAGCGCAACGTCGTGACTATGAGCCCCATCGCGGGATGAGCAGGCCGGCGGCGGGTCCGGTCACTCCCACTCAATGGTGCCGGGCGGCTTGCTCGTCACGTCGAGTGCGACCCGGTTGATATGCGGCACCTCGTTGGTGATGCGAGTGGAGATCCGCGCGAGTACGTCGTACGGCACGCGTGACCAATCGGCGGTCATCGCGTCTTCACTCGACACGGGGCGCAGCACGATCGGATGACCGTACGTGCGCCCGTCACCCTGTACGCCGACCGAGCGGACCTCGGCGAGCAGCACCACCGGGCATTGCCAGATCTCCCGATCCAGCCCGGCCTTCGTCAGCTCCTCGCGAGCAATCGCATCGGCGTCACGCAGGATCTCCAGACGTTCGGCGGTGACCTCGCCGATGATGCGAATGCCGAGGCCAGGACCGGGGAACGGCTGGCGCCAGACGATGGCCTCGGGTAGCCCCAGCTCGAAGCCCACCCGGCGGACTTCGTCCTTGAACAACGTGCGCAGCGGTTCGACGAGCTGGAACTGCAGGTCGTCCGGCAGGCCGCCGACGTTGTGGTGGCTCTTGATGTTGGCCGCGCCCTCGCCGCCACCCGATTCGACGACGTCGGGATAGAGCGTGCCCTGCACCAGGAACTCGACCGACTCGCCGTGCGCCTCGGTTTCGGCGACGACCTCGCGCGCCGCCTGCTCGAAGACGCGGATGAACTCGCGTCCGATGATCTTTCGCTTGTCTTCCGGGTCGGTGACACCGGCGAGCGCGTCGAGGAAACGCTCCTGCGCGTGCACCACTTTGAGCCTGACTCCGGTAGAAGCAACGAAGTCTTCCTCGACCTGCTCGGCCTCGCCCTTGCGCAGCAGTCCGTGGTCGACGAAGACGCATGTCAGCTGCTCACCGATTGCGCGCTGCACGACCGCCGCCGCGACCGCTGAGTCGACACCACCGGACAGCCCGCAGATCGCCCGCTTGTCGCCGACCTGTGCGCGGATCCGCTCGACCTGTTCGTCGACGATGTTGACCATCGTCCACGTCGGCCGGCAACCTGCGCCCTCGTAGAGGAAGTGCCTGAGCACGTCCATGCCGCGCGGGCTGTGCATGACCTCGGGGTGGAACTGCACGCCGTACAACCGCTGTGCGCTGTTCTCGATGACGGCGACGGGAGTCGCGTCGGTCGATGCCGTCACCCGGAAGCCTGGCGGCGCCATCGTCACGGTGTCGCCGTGACTCATCCATACCGGATGCAGTTCCGGAAGGCCGGCGAGCAGTACACCGGGGTTGCTGACGGCAAGCTCGGTGCCGCCGTACTCGCGCAGTCCGGTCTGTTCGACGACACCACCGAGGGCTTGTGCCATCACCTGGTGGCCGTAGCAGATGCCAAGAATCGGCACGCCGGCCGCGAAGATCGCCGGATCGAGCGCCGGAGCACTGTCGGCGTAGACCGACATCGGCCCGCCGGACAGGATGATGGCCGCGGGAGCCTTGGCCAGCATGTCCTTGACCGGCATGCGCCACGGCACGATCTCGCTGTAGGCGTGGCACTCGCGAACGCGTCGCGCGATCAGCTGCGCGTACTGCGCGCCGAAGTCGACGACGAGAACGGTGTCAAAGCCGTCCGGATTGCTCACTTCGACTGCCTCTTCCGCCGCGCGAGCGGCCCGCCGTCCAGAGGGGAAGAGCAGGAGTCTACCGAGGTAGTCAGCCGCTGCCGACCAGCACATCGTCCTCGTACGGCCGGCTGGTGGCGTGTTCGCCGAAAGTCCTGATGCAGGTGGTGACTACTGCGGTTGCGGGTACGGCGAGCAGCGCCCCGGTGATGCCGGCAATGACCGCGCCAGCGGCAAGCGACAGAGCAACAGCGAGCGGGTGCAGCTCGACCGCTCGGCCCAGGACGATCGGGGCGAGCACGTGTCCTTCGATTTGCTGGATGGCGATGATGGCCCCCACGACGATCAGCGCAGCAACCGGGCCTTCGTCCACGAGGGCGACGAGCGCGGCGACCGCACCGGCGAGAGTCGCGCCGATGAGCGGGATGAAGGCCCCGAAGAACGTGAGCGCCGCGAGCGCGAGTACGAGCGGGATGTCGAGCACGAGCAGCACAATCGCGATGAGCACCGCGTCGACGAGTGCGGTGATCGACACCCCGCGCAGATAGGAGCCGATCGTGACGAAGGAGCGCTGACCGGCGACGTCGACCGCTTCCTGCCGGTCCGGCGGGAACAGACGAACGATCGCGGCCCAGATGCGATCGCCGTCCTTGAGCATGAAGAAGAGCACGAAAAGCGACAGGAACAGGCCCGCCACGACCTCGGCCGCGACATGTGCGCCCTTAGCTAGACCGGACAGGATCACGGCCCGGTTGTCGGCAGCTCCCGTACGCACCTGGTTGGCGAAGTCTTCGACCTGCGCGCGCTCGAGCCCGAGCGGACCGGTGACGAACCAGTCCTGCACTTCCCGCAAGCCCTGGTCGAGATTGCCCGTCAGCTCGTCGAACCCGTTGACGACGCTGCGGCTGACGACGGCGATGACCGTGACCATGATCAACAGGGCGAGGAGGACCACCATCGCGGCGGTTAGGCCCCGGCCGAGCCCGCGGCGACGCAATGCGCGCAGCGGCCGGACGAGCACCGACGCGAACAGCACCGCAATGATCACCGGCAGGACGACGATCCGCAGGAGCACCAGGCCGCGCAGCACGATGTACGCCGCCGCAACGACAACGAGGAAGCGCCACGAGTACGCCGCCGAAGTCGCCAGCGACCGCGGCACCCGCACGCCATTGGTGACCACGGCGGGGCGGCGCTTCTCGGAACCAGCGCTGATCGGCTCGCTCATGGCGACATCGTCCTCATGCCGGACATCGTGCCCGAGTGCTGCACCCGCGGCACGTCGAAACCGGGTCGCGGCGCAACCTTTTCGCTCTGCCGCGGGCTCCTAGCGTTGCCACCAACCTCGAGGAATCGAGAACGAATGTGACGGCGTCACGGCGCAGCGATCACCGCATGTTCCGGGCAGTCGCCCTGACGGCCGTTGTGGCCAGCTGCACAGCCTCGCGCTGAAGAAGGGACGGCACCGTCGTTGCGTGGGGACTGGCCTATGGCATCGGCGTAATCGCTCCGCCCACCGGTCTGTCGAAGGTGACAGCGATCGACGCCGGCGACTCGCACAGCGTCGCGCCCAAGGCGGACGGGACCGTCGTCAGTTGGGGCAGCCAGGCCCCGGCTCGCCTCATCCCTCCAGTCGGGCTGACCGGTGTCACGCTGATCTCCGCCGGCCGCGAACACACTCTTGCGGTGACAACGTCCACGCGACCGACGGCGCCGACGAACGTCGAAGTGACTTTCGTCGGCGGGACCGTTGCCTTGGCGACGTGGTGACCGCCAAGGTTCGCCGGGATCGACGGCGTTCAGAGTTACGTGGTTACCACCGGCGCAACGTCGACCACGGTTTCGGCGGCAGCAACGTCGCTGCGGCTCTCGGGAGTCGCGCCGGACAGCGGTATCCGCGTCGCAGTTGCCGCCGTCAGCGTCGGTGGTGCGGGACTTCCGGCGGTCGAATACGCGTAACGCTTCAACACGCGTCTATTCCGGCCGTCGAACGGCGTCTGGTATGGCCGCGGCGGTGCCGCGCGCATCGCGTTCGACCGGCGCGGTGACATCCCGGTGCCCGCCGACTATGACGGCGACGGCCGGAGTGACGTCGCGGTCTATCGACCGAGCAACGGCACCTGGTACATCCTCGGTCAGGCGCCCGTGCAATACGGCGCCCCCGACGACGTCCCCGCCCCGGCCGACTACGACGGTGACGGCGACGCCGACCTCGCGCTCTACCGGCCGGCGACCCGCACCTGGCACTCGCTGCTGTTCGGTCGGAGCGCGCCCGTATCGGAGGCAGCCATCCCAGCGCCCGCCGACTACCTAGGCGTGGGCCACGACAAATGGGCGCTGTTCTTTCCGCGTGATGGTCGGTGGGCGTCCGAAGGCGTCCGCTTCGGCACCTTCGGCCGGAGCGGCGACATCCCAGTGCCCGCGGACTATGACAAATGGGATCGCGGACCTGGCGATGTTCCGCCCGTCCATCCACACGTGGTACGTCAGCGGGCGAACGCCGATCGACTTCGGAACGACTGGCGATATACCGATGCCTGCCGACTATGGCGGGGACGGCACGATCGACATCGCGGTGTTCCGGCCAAGCACCGGTCGGTGGTACATCCGCAACCAGCGAACCATCGTCTTCGGCACCAATGGCGACGTCCCGATTGCACCGCGGCCGGGTGCTGCCCCTTTGATGTGGTGACGCGCTCTAGCCGCCAGACGTCACCATGAGCTCGACCTTCTGGAACTCCTTCAGGGTCGAGTAGCCGCAGCTGCCCATCGCGCGGCGCAGGCCGCCGAAGATGTTGGTCGTGCCGTCGCCGCGCGACGACGGGCCGGTCAGCACTTCGGCGAGCGTGCCGAGTACGCCGACGTCGCGCCGCGAGCCGCGAGGCAGTTCGGGGTGGAAAGTCGCCATGCCCCAGTGCTTTCCGCCGCCCGGCGCTTCGGCTGCTTGCGCCAATGCGGAGCCGAGCATGACCGCGTCGGCGCCGCAGGCGATCGCCTTGGCGACGTCGCCGGCCGTGCGCATGCCGCCGTCCGCAATGACGTGCACGTAGCGGCCACCGGACTCGTCGAGGTAGTCGCGGCGCGCCGCCGCCGCATCGGCAACAGAGGTGGCGACCGGGACGCCGACACCGGTCGACGTGGTGTGGCCGCTGCCGCCGCCGACGAGCACGCCCGCCGCGCCGGTGCGCATCAGGTGCAACGCGGTCTGGTAGTTGGCGCAGCCACCGACGATGACGGGCACGTCGAGTTCGGCGATGAACGTCTTGAGGTTGATCGGCTCACCCGCGGCGGACACGTGTTCGGCGGAGACGACGGTGCCGTGGATGACAAGGATGTCGACGCCCGCGTCGAGCACCGTCTTGTAATAACGCTGGGTGCGTTGCGGCGTCAGCGATGCGGCGGTGACAACGCCCGCTGCTTTGATCTCGGCGATGCGCTGTGCGATCAGCTCTTCGCGAATCGGTGCGGCGTAGATCTCCTGCAATCGCCGTGTCGCAGCGGCCTCGTCGGCCGACGCGATCTCGGCGAGCATCGCGTCGGGATCGTCGTACCGCGCCCACAGTCCTTCGGCGTTGAGGACAGCGAGCCCGCCCAGCGCGCCGATCGCGGCAGCAGACAACGGCGACACCACACTGTCGGTCGGTGATGCGACGAGCGGCAGGTCGAAGCGCCACGCGTCGAACTCCCAGGTGATCGAGACCTCTTCGGCATCGCGGGTGCGCCGCGACGGAACGATCGCGATGTCGTCGAAGGAGTAACCACGGCGGGCCGAGCGGCCCTTGCCGATCTCGATTTCGGGCACGGTTGCTATCGCTCCGACTGGTAATTGGGTGCTTCGACCGTCATCTGTACGTCGTGCGGGTGGCTCTCGCGCAGTCCCGCGGACGTGATCCGCATGAGGGTCGCGTCCTGCAGCCCCGAGATCGTCGTGGCGCCGCAGTAGAACATGCCGGCGCGCAGCCCGCCGATCAGCTGGTGCGACACCGCGCCGAGGGCACCGCGATACGGCACGCGACCCTCGACACCCTCGGGCACCAACTGTTCGTCGGAGGTGACCGTGCCCTGGAAGTAGCGGTCCTTGGAGAACGACTGCTTGGTGCGGCTCTGCATCGCGCCGAGCGAGCCCATGCCGCGATAGCTCTTGTACTGCTTGCCATTGATGAACAACAGCTCGCCCGGGCTCTCCTCGACGCCGGCGAGCAGGCTGCCGAGCTTGACCGTGTCGGCGCCGGCCGCGATCGCCTTCGCGATGTCGCCGGAGTACTGCATGCCACCGTCGGCGATGATCGGTACGCCGGCGGGGCGGGCCGCTCGGGCCGCCTCGTAGATCGCGGTGACCTGCGGTACGCCGACGCCGGACACGACACGGGTTGTGCAGATCGAGCCCGGTCCGACGCCGACCTTGATGGCGTCGGCGCCCGCGTCGACCAGTGCTCGGGCACCATCGAACGTCGCGATGTTGCCCGCGACGAGGTCGACCTCGACCTGCTCAGCGCGCAGCCGCCGGAGGAGATCCGCGACCTCGCGGTTATGGCCGTGCGCGACGTCGACGACGACGAAGTCGACGCCGGCTTCGATGAGCGAATTCGCCCTCTTGTAAGCGTCCTCGCCGACGCCGACAGCGGCGCCGACCACCAGCCGTCCTGCCGAGTCCTTGGTCGCGTCGGGAAACTCCTGCGTCTTCGCGAAGTCCTTGACCGTGATCAGGCCGCGCAGGTGGCCGCTGTCGTCGACCAGCGGGAGCTTCTCGATCTTGTGCCTGGCCAGCAGTCCCATGGCCACATCACCCGACGTACCGACCGGCGCCGTGACCAGGGGCATCGGAGTCATCACGTCGCGGACCAGCCGAGTGAAGTCGCGCTCGAAGCGGATGTCGCGGTTGGTCACGATGCCCAGCAGCAGCCCCTCGGCGTCGGTCACCGGCACGCCGGAGATCCGGTAGCGGCCCATCAGCTCGTCGGCCGTCGCAATCGTGTCGTCGGCGCTGCACGTCACCGGCGAGGTGACCATGCCCGCCTCGGACCGCTTCACCAGATCGACCTGCTGCGCCTGGTCCTCGATCGACAGATTGCGATGGAGTACGCCGACGCCACCGTGCCGCGCCATCGCGATGGCCATCCGGCCCTCGGTCACGGTGTCCATCGCGGACGAAACCAGCGGCATCTTGAGGCGAATGCTGCGGGTCAGCTGCGTACTGGTGTCGATGTCGGAGGGCGCCATGTCGGCGGCGGCAGGGACGAGCAGGACGTCATCGAAGGTCAACCCGAGTAGTGCGAACTTCTCGGGGATCGTGCCAGCCGGGTCGTCCATGGCACCTTTTCCGGGAAATGCGAAGCCGCGGCCGCGCCGATCGGAAGGGGGAGAGCCCATTGTATCCGCGCGCTCGTGGTGCGGTCGCCTACGCCGGTGTGACGTGCGCCGCTCCCAGCCGGACACGTTACGGTGGTGCCGTGAAAGACGACCCGCCCATCGACCCGTTCCACGGCGATCCCGACGACCCGGCGGCGCACCTGCACGACGAGGAGACGCCGGAGCCGTTGACCGTCGAGGAGCGTGAGGAGATCGCGGCGGATCTCGCCGACCTCGATGTGTTCCGGGCGCTCCTCGAGAGCCGCGGCGTTCGCGGTCTGGTCGTCGACTGCGATGACTGCCACGAACCGCACTACTTCGAGTGGGACCTGTTGGGCAGCAACTTGCGCCACCTGCTCGAATTCGGCGTGACCCGGGTGCACGAGCCGGCGTTCGACCCCGATCCGGCGGAGTACGTGAGCTGGGACTACGCGCGGGGCTTCGCGGACGGCGTACTCGAGGCATCCGAGGCTGCTCCCGAGTCCTGACCGTCGTACTCGTCGTCACCGAGCTCGTCGTCGTCCAGGTCGTCGTCGGTGAGCCTGTCCAGCTCGTCGCCGGCTTCGCCCTCGCCGACGCCGTCGAGCAGCTCGAGTTCGGCGACGTCGTCGGCCTCGGCCACGCTGTCCCCATCGGAATCGACTCGCTCGTCGAGTTGTTCGTCGAGGAGGATCCCCCCGGCGGCGTCGCCCGGCTTCGCACGCCGATGCAACGACGCCTCGCGCGACGGCGCGTCGTCGCGGCTGTCGCCGACGCCGTATCCCCGCCGCCAGGTCCGGATCAGTGTGGCCGTGCAGATGGTCGCGAACAGCAACCCGAGCAGCTGCGTGCCGGTCATGCCGAGAGCGGGGCGTTCGTCGATCGACCGGGTGAAGTCGAGCAGCACCCGCTGGGTGCCGTACAGGATGGCCCAGACGCAGGCGAGTTGCCCCGACCGGAAGGCCCACCGCCGGCGCAGCCACATCAGGAACAGGAAGATGAGCAACGAGCCCACGAGGTCGTACAGAGCGGGGATGTGATAGCTGCAGTCGGCGAAGAACTGACCCTTGATGGAGCAGTCGCCGGGCACCGCCGGCGACGGCGCGAAGCCGGGAGCGAGATCGGTGCCCGCCTTGATGGTGTACGTCAGCGACTTCCACCACGGGCTGCCGGTCACTGCATCGCCGAGGTGGTCGCCGATGATCAAGTCGCCGATGCGGCCCACCGCCACGCCGATGGCGAAGCCTGGGACGGTGGCGTCGAGCAGGCGCGGAATGTGCGCGCGCGCCCGGATGAGCGTCGGCAGCGCAAAGAGCACGCCGCCGATGAAGCCGCCGAAGAGCGCGAGCCCGCCCTCCCACACCTTCCCGATGGCGACCAGCGAGTCGATGAAGCCGAGCTCGCCGAAGAACACGTCCGGGTGGCTGATGACGTAGTCGGCGCGGGCGCCAAGGATCGACCCGAAAGCGCCCCATGTCAGCGCGTTGACGACCACGTCCGGCGACAGGTCACGACTGCGCACCTCGCGCATGAGGATCATCGCGCCGACGAGGAAGCCGATGGCAACGAACAGGCCATGCGGCGGGATGAACACGAAGCGCTGAATCAGCGGAAATGACAGGGCGGTATCCACTCGGCCAGCCTAACCGCCGCAGCCTCGGTACGACGCGACGCTGCGAGCCCGGACCGAGCGCTGCGGAGACGAGCGGCTCTAGGTGACGAAGCCCCGGCGGAATCCCAGGGCGACTGCCTGCGCGCGGTCGCCGACGCCGAGCTTTCGGAACAGCCGGCGCGCATGCGTCTTGACCGTGTCCTCCGACAGGAAAAGGTGCCGGCCGATCTCGGCGTTGCTCATGCCCTGGCTCATGCCGCGCAGTACCTGCAACTCTCGCTCGGTCAGTGCCGCGGCCGCCGTCGTCGCGTCCTTGCCGGCCTGCTTCTCGACCAGCGCGCGGCGTACCGACGGTTCGAACAGTTCGCCGCCGGTCAGGGCGGTGGCGACGGCAGCGCACAGTTCTTCGTGCGACACGTCCTTGAGCAGGTAGCCGCGCGCCCCCGCCGTCACCGCGGCCGCCACCTGGTCGCGGTCGTCGGCGGCCGTCAGCATGATCACCTTCGCCTCGGGGTGGTCCTTGACCAACCTGCGGGT
>JBDSAK010000270.1:0-3101 GCA_039922195.1 Mycobacteriales bacterium | reverse complement strand
TTTTTCATCCACAATACCTACCCGGTCAGCATCCCCATCGTTGGCAATCCCCAGGTCAGACTTACCGGCTTTCATTATTTCCAGCAGTTGGGTCAGGTTTTTAGCAATCGGCTCCGGGTTGTGCATGCCGGGGAACGCCGGGTTCACCTCGCCGCGGATCTCGTTCACCTGCGTCTTCCCGCCCTCCAGCAGCTCGCTGATATACCCCGCGCCCGCGCCGTACATCGGATCGACGATGACGCGCAGACTCGCGTCTTTTAAACGATCGATGTCCACCAGATCAGCCAGGTGCGTGAGATATGGGGTCCGCGGGTCGATCATCGTCACCAACCCCTGCGCCTTCGCCTCGGCCAGGGGCATCCGCGACACGTCTTTGCCGTAGACCTCGTCGATCCTCGACTCGATCTGCGCGAGCACCTCCGGCGCTGCCGAAGCGCCGGTCTCGGTGCGAACCTTGAACCCGGAGTACGCCGCCGGGTTGTGGCTCGACGTGATGACGACGGAGCCGGCCGCCTGGTGCGTGAGGATCGCGTAGCCGATGACCGGCGTCGGCGCGAACCTGTCGCAGAGGTGCACCGGCACCCCGTTCGCCGCGAACACCTCCGCCACCGCCTCCGCGAATGCTTCGGATGCGAAGCGCGTGTCGTAGCCCACCACCATGCCGCGAGAGGCCATGCCGGCGCGCTTCACGTACTCCGCTGTTCCCTGCGCGCAGTACCGCACGTTGGCAAACGTAAACTCGTCGGCGATGATGGCGCGCCAGCCGTCGGTGCCGAACTTGATGGGGTTCCCCGTCACGAGAGGTTTTTCTCCAGCGCGGTGAACTCCAGACCATCGACCTTCGGAATCCCGAAGCGCGGGTCGTTGATGTCGAACGGGCACACCTTGCCAGTCAGCCTGTTCCACCCTTGCTTGCTCTCCTCGCCGCGATAAGCCGAGTGATCAGCGCGCAGATCGCCGGAACATCTGAACCGGTGGCGAGCCGAGCCGTCTTCTCGATCTGCATCCGTTACCGGGCCTGCTCGAACTCTTTCTCGGCTTCCGAGAGGTCTTTGATGCTGTCCACCGAGCGCCAGGACGCCTCGCTCTTAAACGCGAATAGCTTGCCCTGCTCGGCGAGTCCCGGGAACGTCGTCGTCTCGTGGTCCCCGCGGTCCGGCAACAGGCCGAAGAACTCGCGGGAGAGCACGTATATCCCGGCGTTCACCCAGAACGGCAGCACGGGCTTCTCGCGAAATGAGACCACGCGCCCGTCATCCTCAACGTCGACGATCCCGAACGGGCTCCGCAGCGCTGACAGCATGATCGTCGCGACTGCCTGCTTCTCGCGGTGATACTCAACGATCGGAGCGAGCGGTTGGTCCGTCAGGATATCGCCGTTGCAGGCGATAACGTATTGCTCACCGCCCGGCACGCGCGTCCATCCCTGCTTTAGCGCACCACCGCGACCCAGTGGTTCGTCCTCGTGCGAGTACTGTGTTCGGACGCCGAACCGTGAGCCGTCGCCGAGATGCGCCTGGAGGACATCGGCCCTGTAACCGGTGAGCAGCACAACGTCCGTCACGCCGTTCTCGCGCAGCCAATCGATCTGGTGCTCGACCAGCGGCCGACCAGCGACGGGCACCATGTTCTTCGGGCGGTCGTTCGTCAGCGGACGCAGCCGCTCGCCTTCCCCGCCGGCGATGATCAGTGCGTACAAGCTAGGCGGGCTGCGTCTCTTGCGTTCGCAAGCCCAGGCCCTCTGCCGCCTTGCGCAGCTCGTCGGCCTTGTTCGTCTCCTCCCACGGCGCGTCGATGTCCGTCCGCCCGAAGTGGCCGTACGAAGCGGTCGCGCGGTAGATCGGCCGGCGCAAACGCAGATCGCGGATGATTCCGCGTGGGCTCAGGTCGAAGTGCTCGCGGACGAGCTTGTCCACCGCGGCCAAGTCCACGCGGTGCGTCCCAAACGTCTCCACCGAGACGCCGATCGGCTGCGGGTGCCCGATAGCGTACGACAGCTCGACTTCACAGCGGTCCGCGATACCCGCAGCGACGAGGTTCTTCGCCACCCAGCGCGCGGCGTATGAAGCGGAGCGGTCCACCTTCGACGGGTCCTTGCCGGAGTACGAGCCGCCGCCGTGGCGACCGACGCCGCCGTAGGTGTCGACGATGTTCTTGCGTCCAGACAGCCCGGAGTCGGCTGCGGGGCCACCGAGGATGAACGAACCGCTGCGGTTCACGTGGATCTCGGTCTCGTCGTCGAGCCACGTCTCCATGACGGGGCGAATGACGAGCTTCAGGATGTCCTCCCTGAGTTGCTCCTGGGAGATTCCCGCGTCGTGCTGCGCCGCGACGACGACCGCCTTGGCGCGCTTCGGCTTCCCGAACTGATATTCGATCGTGACCTGGGACTTGCCGTCGGGGCGCAGGTAGGCCAGCGCGCCGTCCTTGCGCACCGCTGCGAGCTGCTTGCAGAGCTTGTGCGAGAGGCTGATGGGCAAGGGCATCAGTTCCGGTGTCTCGTTGCAGGCAAAACCAAGCATGATGCCCTGGTCTCCCGCTCCCTCGTCCTCACCGACTGCCGTGTTGATCTCTGCGGATTGCTCCTTCACGGAGACGATCACGCCGCAGCTCTCGCTGTCGAATGCGTACTCCGGCCGGTCGTAGCCAATGTCCTTGATCACGGAGCGCGCGATGCCGCTAAGGTCGACGTAGTGCTTCGTCGTGATCTCGCCCATCACCAGCACGAGCCCGGTCGTCGCCACCACCTCGCAGGCGCAGTGCGCGTCGGGGTCGTGCGCGATGATCTCGTCGAGGATGGCGTCCGCGATCTGATCGCAGACCTTGTCGGGGTGGCCTTCGGTCACGCTCTCGCTGGTAACGAGGAGCGAGCGGCTGCTCATAAAAGTCATTGTCATTTGAGTGACACCTCCGTATTGGACTTACTGAATCTAATCGCTATGTTGTCGCTGGAGCGAGAGTTCCACGCGGTGGAGAGTGAACTGGTCGAGCGACCAGCCGCAGTTGACACCTGCCGGGTCCGTCGTGAGGCGGATGGGGTGCAAGTCCCCCGCTCTCCGCTCCAACTTCCGTTGACAACACCCGAAACCAGCACAACAATA
>JBDSAK010000269.1:0-3994 GCA_039922195.1 Mycobacteriales bacterium | reverse complement strand
ACATCGACCACTTCGGCAACCGGCGCCTGCGCACCGTTGGCGAGCTGATCCAAAACCAGATCCGCTTGGGTCTGGCCCGGATGGAGCGCGTCGTACGCGAGCGGATGACGACCCAGGACGTCGAGGCGATCACGCCGCAGACCCTGATCAACATCCGCCCCGTCGTCGCCTCCATCAAGGAGTTCTTCGGCACCTCGCAGCTCTCGCAGTTCATGGACCAGACCAACCCGCTCGCGGGTCTGACCCACAAGCGCCGCCTGTCCGCGCTTGGTCCGGGTGGTCTCTCCCGTGAGCGCGCCGGCTTCGAGGTCCGCGACGTGCACCCCAGCCACTACGGCCGCATGTGTCCGATCGAGACCCCGGAAGGCCCCAACATCGGCCTGATCGGATCGCTGTCGACGTTCGCGCGCGTCAACCCCTACGGCTTCGTCGAGACGCCGTACCGCAAGGTCAACAAGGGCCGGGTCAGCGACCAGATCGACTACCTCACCGCTGACGAGGAAGACAAGCACGTCATCGCGCAGGCCAACGCGCCGCTCGACCCGAAGGGGTCCTTCGCCGAAGACCGCGTCCTCGTCCGCCGCAAGGGCGGCGAGGTCGACTACATCCCGCCGGACGACGTCGACTACATGGACGTCTCACCGCGGCAGATCACATCGGTCGCGACGGCGATGATCCCGTTCCTCGAGCACGACGACGCCAACCGCGCGCTCATGGGTTCCAACATGCAACGCCAGTCGGTCCCGCTGCTGCGCAGCGAGTCGCCGCTGGTCGGCACCGGCATGGAAGCGCGGGCGGCCAAGGACGCCGGCGATGTCGTCGTCTGTGAGCAGGCCGGTGTCGTCGAAGAGCTCTGCGCCGACTACCTGACCGTCATGCACGACGACGGCACGCGGCGTACCTACCGCCTGCAGAAGTTCCGCCGCTCCAACCAGGGCACCTGCATCAACCAGAAGCCGATCGTGGCCGAGGGTGACCGGGTCGAAGCCGGACAAGTCGTTGCCGACGGTCCCTGCACCGACAACGGGGAGATGGCGCTCGGCAAGAACCTGCTCGTGGCGTTCATGCCGTGGGAAGGCCACAACTACGAGGACGCGATCATCCTGTCGCAGCGCCTCGTGCAGGACGACATCATGACCTCGATCCACATCGAGGAGCACGAGGTCGACGCCCGCGACACCAAGCTCGGTGCCGAGGAAATCACCCGCGACATCCCGAACGTCTCCGAGGAAGTGCTCGCCGACCTCGACGAGCGCGGCATCATCCGCATCGGCGCCGAAGTCACCCCCGGCGATGTCCTCGTCGGGAAGGTGACGCCGAAGGGCGAGACCGAGCTGACGCCGGAAGAGCGACTGCTGCGCGCGATCTTCGGTGAGAAGGCCCGCGAAGTCCGCGACACCTCACTGAAGGTGCCGCACGGCGAGAGCGGCAAGGTCATCGGCGTCCGCGTGTTCTCCCGCGAGGACGGCGACGAGCTGCCCCCCGGCGTCAACGAGCTGGTCCGGGTGTACGTCGCCCAGAAGCGCAAGATCACCGACGGCGACAAGCTCGCCGGTCGGCACGGCAACAAGGGCGTCATCTCCAAGATCCTGCCGCAGGAGGACATGCCGTTCCTCGAGGACGGCACGCCCGTCGACGTCGTCCTCAACCCGCTCGGTGTCCCTGGCCGGATGAACGTCGGTCAGGTTCTCGAGACGCACCTCGGCTGGGTGGCCAAGACCGGCTGGAAGGTCGAGGGCAAGCCCGACTGGGCGAAGCTGCTTCCCGCGGCCGCGTTCGACGGCACGCCCGGACAGAACGTCGCAACACCGGTTTTCGACGGTGCCCGCGAGGAGGAGATCACCGGCCTGCTCGGCTCGACGTTCGCCAACCGCGACGGTCAGCAGCTCATCGGATCGACCGGCAAGGCGCGGCTGTTCGACGGCCGCACCGGCGAGCCGTTCCCGGAGCCGGTGTCCGTCGGCTACATCTACATCCTCAAGCTCCTCCACCTGGTCGACGACAAGATCCACGCTCGGTCGACCGGCCCCTACTCGATGATCACGCAGCAGCCCCTCGGCGGTAAGGCGCAGTTCGGCGGCCAGCGGTTCGGCGAGATGGAGGTGTGGGCCCTCGAGGCCTACGGAGCGGCGTACGCATTGCAGGAACTGCTCACCATCAAGAGCGACGACGTCCTGGGCCGGGTCAAGGTCTACGAGGCGATCGTCAAGGGCGAGAACATCCCCGAGCCAGGCATCCCTGAGTCGTTCAAGGTGCTGATCAAGGAGATGCAGTCGCTCTGCCTCAACGTCGAGGTGCTCTCCAGCGATGGCATGCAGATCGAGATGCGCGACACGGACGAAGACGTCTTCCGGGCCGCTGAAGAACTCGGTATCGACCTGTCCCGGCGCGAGCCGAGCTCGGTCGAAGAGGTGTGACCCCCCTGCGGGGGTGGCATCCGCGCGGCTCCGCCAGGAGCCCGCGGAAACCGCGGAGCGTTGTTTCCGCGGAACAGCTTGAGCCGGCCGCAAGGCCGTCAATGCCGTTGAAGTTCGGAACGAACCGTCTGCACGTCCCAGATTTCGAGAGAGTGAAGGTGAGCACGCAGTGCTCGATGTGAACTTCTTCGATGAGCTTCGTATCGGCCTGGCCACGGCGGAGGACATCCGCACGTGGAGCTTCGGTGAGGTCAAGAAGCCGGAAACCATCAATTACCGCACGCTCAAGCCGGAGAAGGACGGACTCTTCTGCGAGAAGATCTTCGGTCCGACTCGCGACTGGGAGTGCTACTGCGGCAAGTACAAGCGGGTTCGCTTCAAGGGAATCATCTGCGAGCGCTGCGGCGTTGAGGTCACTCGCGCCAAGGTGCGTCGCGAGCGGATGGGCCACATCGAGCTCGCGGCTCCGGTCACCCACATCTGGTACTTCAAGGGTGTGCCGAGCCGGCTCGGTTACCTGCTCGACCTGGCGCCCAAGGACCTCGAGAAGATCATTTACTTCGCGGCGTACCTGATCACCAGCGTCGACAAGGACGCGCGCCACCGCGACCTGCCCAGCATCGAGGCCAAGATCTCGGTCGAGCGGCAGCGGATCGAAAGCACCCGCGACGCCAACATCGACACCCGCGCCAAGAAGCTCGAGGGCGATCTTGCCGAGCTCGAGGCCGAGGGCGCCAAGGGCGACGTGAAGCGCAAGGTGCGCGAGGGTGCGGCTCGTGAAGAGAAGCAGATCCGCGACCGGGCGCAGCGTGAGCTCGACCGGCTCGAGGAAGTTCTCGACACGTTCCGCAAGCTCGATGTCAAGCAGCTGATCCCGGACGAGCTGCTCTACCGCGAGCTGCGCGACCGGTTCCAGGAGTACTTCACCGGCGGCATGGGCGCCGAGGCGCTGCAGCGACTGCTGGAGCACTTCGACCTCGAGGCCGAGGCCGAGAGCCTGCGCGAGACGATCCGCAGTGGCAAGGGCCAGAAGAAGGCCCGCGCGCTCAAGCGCCTCAAGGTCGTGTCGGCGTTCCTCAACACCCGAAACAACCCGATGGGCATGGTCCTCGACTGCGTTCCGGTGATCCCGCCGGACCTGCGCCCGATGGTCCAGCTCGACGGTGGCCGCTTCGCGACCTCCGACCTCAACGACCTCTACCGTCGCGTCATCAACCGCAACAACCGGTTGAAGCGGCTGCTCGACCTGGGCGCGCCGGAGATCATCGTCAACAACGAGAAGCGGATGCTGCAGGAGGCCGTCGACGCACTCTTCGACAACGGTCGTCGCGGTCGTCCGGTGACCGGCCCGGGCAACCGGCCGCTCAAGTCGCTGTCCGACATGCTCAAGGGCAAGCAGGGTCGGTTCCGCCAGAACCTGCTCGGCAAGCGCGTCGACTACTCCGGCCGCTCGGTCATCGTCGTCGGCCCGCAGCTCAAGCTGCACCAGTGCGGTCTGCCCAAGCAGATGGCCCTCGAGCTGTTCAAGCCGTTCGTCATGAAGCGGCTCGTCGACCTCAACCACGCGCAGAACATCA
>JBDSAK010000268.1:0-6983 GCA_039922195.1 Mycobacteriales bacterium | reverse complement strand
CGAGAGTCCGTCGGGCATCTCGCCTCGCCGGATGACCTCGCGCACCTCATGCAGCGGCAGCCATTCGACGCGTTCTGACTCACTGCTGTCGACCGGGTCGCCGACGTACTCCGCGCCCGCTGCGGAGAAGATGTGGAAGCGGTGATCGCTGAGGCCATTGGTCGGGTGGAACGTGACCAGCGGCTCGACCGGGCCTGGCCGCCAGCCCGTTTCCTCCAGCACCTCGCGGGCCGCAGCTTCCGCGGGCTGCTCGCCTTCCTCGATGCGGCCGGCGGGGATCTCCCAGCCCCACGTGTCGGTGATGAAGCGGTGCCGCCACAACAGCAGGACTCCGCGGGCGGGATCGTGTACGACGACGCCGGCTGCTTTCTTGGGAGCGCGGACGACGTGGTGCTCGAAGCGCTCACCGCCGGGGATCTCGATGTCGACGAGGGCGACATTGACCCAGTCACTCTCGTACACCGAGCGCTCGCCGTGCACCGTCCACCGCATGCGAGCGACGCTACCGCTCGAATGTCGCGACATGCTCCGGCGGGGAATGATGAGTGCGCCCGCAAGCATTGTTACCGGAGGCAGTGTTGTCGCGGATGGCGAGGAGGCCCGAATGCCGCTGGCGCATGCACGTGCCCTGTCGCGCCCTGGCGTCCCCCGGCGCATTGCCACCATTTCGGTCCACACCTCCCCGCTCGACCAGCCCGGCACCGGCGACGCCGGCGGCATGAACGTCTTCATCGTCGAGGTCTCCAAGCGCCTCGCCGCCCGCGGCATCGAGGTCGACATCTTCACCCGGGCCACCTCGAGTGGACTTCCCGCGGTGGTCGAGCTCGCCGACGGCGTACACGTGCGGCACATCACCGCCGGGCCCTACGAGGGCCTGTCCAAGCACGATCTGCCGACGCAGTTGTGCCCCTTCGCCGCCGGGGTGCTGCGCGCCGAAGCCGTCCGCGAACCCGGTTGGTACGACCTCGTGCACTCGCACTACTGGCTCTCCGGCCAGGTCGCCTGGCTGGCCAAGGAGCGCTGGGGCGTGCCGATGGTGCACTCGAGCCACACCCTCGCCAAGGTCAAGAACCTGGCGCTGGCCGAGCGTGACATTCCCGAGCCGACTGCCCGCGCGATCGGTGAGGCGCAGGTCGTCGCGACCGCCGACCGCCTCCTTGCCTCCACCGATGAAGAGGCGCGCGAGCTGATCGACTTGTACGACGCCGATCCCGACCGCGTCGTGACGGTCGCGCCGGGGGTCGACCTCGACACCTTTTCGCCGGGTGACATCGGCGCGGCGCGGGCGCGAGTCGGCGTCCGCTCCGATGCTGTCGTGCTGCTGTTCGTCGGCCGCATCCAGCCGCTGAAGGCGCCCGACGTCGTACTCCGTGCGGCCGCGGAGATGATCGCCGCCGACCCGTCCCTGCGATCCCGTCTTGTCGTCGCGATTGTCGGTGGGCCGAGCGGCACCGGCCTCGACGAACCCGAGGCGCTGCTCAACCTGCGTGAGGACCTCGGTCTTCGTGACGTCGTGCGCTTCGAACCGCCTGCGGCGCAAGGGGATCTCGCCGACTGGTACCGCGCGGCCGATGTCGTCGTCGTACCGAGCTACAACGAGTCGTTCGGACTCGTCGCGCTCGAGGCTCAGGCCTGTGGCACCCCGGTGATCGCTGCCTCCGTCGGGGGTCTGCGCACCGCTGTCGCGGACGGGACGTCGGGGCTGCTGGTTGACGGCCACGTGCCGCAGCGGTACGCCGACGCGATCAGCCGCGTCGTCCGCTCCAGCGATCTGCGGGCCCACCTGAGCACCGGAGCGCTCGCGCACGCGGCCGGCTTCAGCTGGGACGCGACCGCCGACGACATCCTGGCGGTTTACCGCGATGTTCTTCGCGAAGAGTTCTCGCTGGCTCGCCAACACGTCGGCTAGGTTCGGCGCCATGTCGACCGCCGAAGCGCTGCGCACGATTCTCGACTCGGCCGGGGTGGAGTACGAACCCGTCAGTGACGCCGAGACCATGGTTGCGCTGCGCGGGGAGCACAAGCTCGTCACGAATGCGCTCCTCACCGTTGCGGAGTCGGCGTTGGTCGTCGAGGCCTTCTTCATGCGCCGACCCGACGACAACAAGGCGGAGGTCTACGCGTTCCTGCTCCGCCGCAACCTGCGCACCTTCGGGGTGCACTTCGCGATCGACCGCCTCGGTGACGTCTACCTCACCGGCCGGCTTCCGCTCGCGTCGGTCTCTGCCGCCGACGTCGACACGCTCCTCGGGTCGGTCCTGGCGGCCGCGGACGAGTGCTTCAATCCGGCGATCGCGCTCGGGTTCTCCGAAGCGATCCGCGCGGAGAAGCACTGGCGTGACAAGAACGGACTTGACGACGCGAACCTGGCGCCCTTCCTTCGCCCGGCGGACTAAGGCGCCGCGCCCACCGGCGGCCCGTCGGCCGGCGTACCTCGTGTGGTCCGGCGGTAACAGGCAAGGGAGATCGCGGTCGTCGCGATCGCGAATGCGGCCAGGACCCACGGCACCGCTTCCGCCCCGGCTCGGTCGGTCGTGACGCCGAGGATCGGGGCCCCGATGGTGGGGCCCGCCAGACCGAGGGCAAACATGCGCGTCGCCCCGCGGCCGCTCGGAACGGCGCGGGCGTGCCACGTGATGACGGCAGGGAACACCGGTGCGATGACGAGCCCGGTCAGCGCATACGCCGCAACGGCGTACGGCGGGTGCGCGGCAAACGCGACCGTCACCGTTCCGAGAGCAAGCGACGTCAGCACCAGCCGGCCCGGGTGCCAGCGCAGTGCCAGCGGCACGGTGACGAGGCGTCCCACGGTCAGGCCGAGCCAGAAGAGGGCGACCGCGTTGGCGGTTGCGCTGTCGGAGAGGTCGGTGACCGCCCGCAGGTGCGTGGTTTCCCAGCTGGCGGCCCCCGATTCGAAAGCGATGTAGCCCAGGAAGAGCGCGCTGAGCAGCACGATCAGCGGCAACTCGTGGGCACTCGCGCGTCGGCCTTCGGGCGCGGTCGTCGGCACCGCACGCATCGTCGTCGTCAACGCGAGAAGCGCGACCGATCCGCCCGCGCACAGCAGGTAGGGCAGCGCCAGCTCGTCGGGTGCGCGGCCGACGAGCAGGGGGGTCAGCACGGCGCTGACCCCGAACGTCGCGCTGACCGCGGACAACACCGCGCCGCCACTGCTGCCGAAGCCGTTGGCCAGCAGCAGGTTGAGCAGGATGTCGAGTACGCCGAGGCCGAAGCCGGCCACCAGTAGCGTCGCGGCGAGCGCCCCGCCGTTCGGCGCGACGGGCACCCCGCCGCAGCCGATCGCCATCGCCAACGCCCCGAGGCTGAGCAGCCGCTCCACGGGCACCCGGTGCCGGTAGCGCCCGGCGAGGACGATCCCGCCGACCGTGCCGATCGAGGACGCCGCCAGCAGCAGTGCAGCGCCGGTGCCGCCGAGGTCGTGCCGGCTGCGCAACTCCGGCAGCGTCGGCCCGAGCACGCTGACCAGGACACCCATGACGAAGAACCCGGTCGCCGCCGTGAGAGCGACGCGGACGGGTGACGAGACTGGGCCGTTCGGGCTAACGTGCACGGCACAGCACAGCACACCAGCCCCGGGTAGAAGGAGTCAGGCATGCGTCGTCGTACTCGTTGGGCAATGCTTCCCGCACTGGCGGCGGTCGCCGGACTGACTACCGCTGGTGCCGTCAGCGCCACGGCCGCGACCGCCGACATCGTGTACCTGGTCGCCGACCTGACCGGGGCCAACGAGGTTCGCACAGCGGCAACGCCGGCCGGTGACAGCGACGGCTACGGGGTGGAGATCGTCCGGGTCGTCGGCAACGAGGTGCGCTTCGCGATCGCGTGGGCCAACATCGCGACGCCGAGTTCCTCGCACATCCACTCCGGCATCACCGGCGTCAACGGCCCGGTCAAGGTCGACTACTTCAGCGGGACGACCCTCCCGTACGGCGTCCGCGCGGTCACCGGCCGGGTCACCACCCCCGATACGGCGTTGCTCAACGCCATCAAGGACGACCCCGGAGCGTTCTACGCGAACGTGCACAACGTGCAGTACCCGGGCGGCGCCATCCGCGGGCAGTTCCGCAAACTTGACGTCACCGACGCGGACATAGACATGGACGAGTTGATCGGGACCGGCTTCCTGCGTGCTCACGCCACCGGCGCGCAGGAGATCAATATGACGACCGGCGACGCCGGAGCCGGCGACCCGAACGGCCGCGGCTGGGCTGCTGTCGACGCGCAGGGCACCCGCATTGCGTACGCGTTGAAGTGGGCGGGTATTCAGCGGCCGACCGCCGCGCACATCCACATCGGCGCCACCGGCGAGAACGGCGCGGTCGTCGTACCCCTGTTCGAGGTGACCGCCGGGCTGCCCAAGTCGATCCTCGGCGTGGGCGGGCTCGTCCGTAACCTCAGCTCCGCGACGCTCGCCGGGATCCGCCGCACTCCGGGAGGGTTCTACGTCAACATCCACAACGCGGAGTTTCTGGCGGGCGCCGTCCGCGGCCAGCTCGCGTACGTGCCCGACCTCTAGTCAGTTCCGCACCCGCCCGGGCCCCGATTACCGGGGCCTGGGTGGTCACCGGTAGCCTCTGCCGCCATGAGCACCCTGATCCTGGTCCGCCACGGCGAAAGCACGTGGAACAAGGAGAACCGCTTCACCGGCTGGACCGACGTCGACCTTTCCGACAAGGGCGTCATCGAAGCGAAAGCCGCAGGGCGACTGCTCGCCGACGAGGGCATCGCCGTCGACATCGCGCACACCTCACTGCAGAAGCGGGCGATCCGCACGCTGCTGCTCGCGCTCGAAGCAGCGGACCGGCTCTGGATCCCGGTGCTCAAGACGTGGCGGCTCAACGAGCGTCACTACGGCGCGCTGCAAGGACTGGACAAAGCAGAGACGCTGCAGCAGCACGGCGAGGAGCTCTTCGCGCTGTGGCGCCGCAGTTACGACACGCCCCCACCGGCCCTCGAACTCGGCGACGAGCGGCACCCGCGCTTCGACCCTCGGTACGCCGACCTGCCGCCGGACGTGCTTCCGGCAACCGAATGTCTCAAGGACGTCGTCGTACGCATGCTGCCGTACTGGCACGACGTGATCGCTGCCGACCTGCGCGCCGGTCGCACGGTCCTCGTCGCCGCGCACGGCAACAGCCTGCGGGCTCTCGTGAAGCACCTCGACGGAATCAGCGACGAGGAGATCGCGGGCCTGAACATCCCGACCGGCATCCCGCTGCGCTATGAGCTCGACGACGACTTCAGGCCTACGTCGAAGGGTTACCTCGGCGACGCGGAGGCGGCGGAGCGGGCAGCGGCCGCCGTAGCTGCCCAGGGCAAGCAGTAGTCCCCATTCGGTAGACGTGGGGTCTCACGACCCTCGCCGTTGTGTCGTTGCGCATCCATGACCCGGTCAGTGGGCCGACAGGGACGTGAGGTCGGCCGGATCGAGTGCCACTGCCGGTCCGGGAAATGGCAGATAGCGAACCCGCCGATCCCCGAGCCGGTAGCCGAGCAGCGGTGCCGAGGCCGGTCCGGCGGCGGCAAAGAACCAGCGACTGTCGGGCGACCAGGTCAGCAGCGAGGACCGGCTCGTGAGCGTCTCGACACCGGGGACCGTGCGCGACTGTCGGGTCGCCAGATCGACGACAACGAGCGCCGACGGCCCTCCGGCCGGTCCGGTCGGCCGGCCCAGGACGGCTAGCGTCGCGCCGTCCGTCGAGATCGCGGCCGCGTTGGCCCCCCAGTTCGGTGGCAACGGCAGGTCGAGAACCTCGCCGCTTCGTACATCGACGAGCTTCATCGGGCACAGCCGCAATTGGCAGTAGGGCAAGACGAATGCGGTGTGCTGCGCGTTCGCGGCGATGACCAGCAGGTTGGCGGCGACCCAGTAGGAGGTCGCGACGCGCTGCGTGTCGATGTCCCACAGCTCGAGCGCCTGCGAGTAGTAGCTGTGCGAGGTCGTGACCAGGCCCTGCGCGGTTTCGTGGATGGCCGCGCGCCACGGACCGAGGTCGGTCGTCGACACGACCCGCCCGTCCAGCGTGAGCTTGTGGAGAATCTTCGGGGCACCCGCTGGAGAGGGCAGCTCGAGCCAGATGTGCTCGTCGTCCGCGGCCGGGACGATCGACCGCGCGGACCCCAGCAGAACTTCGGTCGAGCGATCCGTCCGCGAGTACATCGCGCGGCGCGATTGGTCCCCCGGATCGACCAGCAGCAGTACGTCGCCGTCCCGGACCGGGATCGACTGCAGGATCCGGCCGGACACCGGCGACGTCGTGACCTCGCCGGAATCGAGGGCGATGTCCACCAGGGACCGGCCGGACAGCACCAGCCGGGCGCCCGTCGGCTCGCCGATCGGCAGCGCGTCGCGCGGTGGCAACGGCAACCGGTGCGCCGACGAATTGGCGGCCGACACGGCCGACGACGGGGGCAACAGCGTTGCCGGGCTCGACGACGGGGGCGACGGCGTCGCCGGGCTCGATGTCGCCGGGCGCGGTGCGGCGGTGGCCGGCGGCGGCGAGGGTAGGGCGTCGTCGGGTGCCGGCGGACTGCCGACGAGCTGCCAGGCCAGGAACGCGAGGGCGGCCACGACGGCAGCTGCGACCAGCAGCGGGCTCGTTCCGCGCGGGGGTGTGTCGGGTCCGCGGAAGAGGATGTCGTCCGTCGGGTGTGTCACCGCTCGATGCTCACCCCGCCGTGCGGCTTCAGCAAGGCGAACGCCTAACGCGCCGCCAGGAAGGCCTTGCAAAAGCCGCTTGGGCGCGCGACTGAGCCACGCCTCGGTGACGACCTCCTCGAGCTCGTCGAGAGCGATCGCCCCGAGGCGCACCAGGATCGCGCCGTAGCCGTTGAAGTGCGGCGTCGTGAAGTAGACGTCGGGGCTGTGCGCCAGCAGCGCCTCCTTGGCGCCGAGGTCGCTCACGTACGCGCACAGGATGGGGCCGCTCGGCGCGGCGTCACCCAGGGCGAGGTAATCCTGC
>JBDSAK010000267.1:0-6521 GCA_039922195.1 Mycobacteriales bacterium | reverse complement strand
TTTCCCAACGTGCTCGACGCGATGCGCGCGCGGTGGATCGCGCCGGTGTTCATCTCCAGCAATCGCATCGACAGCGCACCGGAGTACGCCGAGGTGCGCGAGATGGGTGCCCGGGTCAACGCCGCCCTCGGCATCGGGACGTCGGCGACGCACATGGAATGGTTCGCCGGCCCGAAGGGGCTGCGCTTCTCGGAGATCGGCTGCCGGCCGCCGGGTGTGGGTTGCTGGGACCTGCATTCCGCCGGCAACGACTTCGATCTCTACCGCCAGTGGGCCATGGCGGTCGTGCACGGACACACCGACGCTGCTCCGTCGCGGCGTTTCGCCAGCGGCATCGTGGCCCTTCGCCCGGATCGTGACGGCCAGATCACTCACTACGACGGGGTCGACGAACTGCAGCAGCAGTACGGCGAGTGGGTCATCGACGCCTGTCTTCCCTCGGCCGGTACGCCGACGCAGCCGGTCGAAGCCGGCTATATGGCCAACGCCTATGTGCGGATGCGGCATCCCGACTACGACACGCTGCACGGGATGCTCGATGCCGTGGGCCGGTCGTTGCACGTCCACGCCGCGTGAAGGTGATCCTGCTCGGGCCGCAGCGCACCCCGACGCTCGGCGGAGTCGTCGAGGCCCTCGAGCTGCCCGGTCCGATCGCCACGGTGACCGCGGGTTGGCAGGAGCGCGAGCCGGCCGACGACGAGCTCAACGAATTGTTGGCGGGCCGCGGGGTCAACCTCGGTCTCTACCAGCGGTGGCTCGACGTACAGACCCGCGATCCCGAGTACGCCGCAGCCGTCCGTATGCAGCGCGAGTTGCTCGACGAGGTGCAGGAGCTGTACCTGGTGCGCCTCGACTACGCGATGCGGTCGGCGTACGACGTCCAGCACCGCCCGTCGAGTGAGCGGCTGCGCGACGACGCGCTCGCCGAAGCGATGGAGGCGGTCAGGGACCTCGACGCGCGGCATCTCGACCGGCTCGGCCACCTGCACGGCGAGTTCTACCGCAGCTGGCCGCCGCATGAGCGGCCAGTGATCGACGAGCACCGCACCGCTGTTGCCGCATTGATGCGAGACGCGGCCGCCGTGGTCGTGACCGGTGGACACGTCGGCGTACTGGTCGAGGTGCTGCACACGTTCAACGTCGCGTCATCGCTCGGACCGCTGGTGATCGCCTGGTCGGCGGGTGCGATGGCGCTGACCGACCGCATCGTTCTCTTCCACGACCGGGCTCCGCAGGGACCGGGCCACGCGGAGATCTATGGCAGCGGCCTGAGTCTGCTGCGCGGCGTCGTACCCCTGCCGCACGCCCGGCACCGGCTGATGCTCGACGACGCTGCGCGAATGTCACTGTTCGCACACCGTTTTGCTCCGGCCAGGTGCGTGGTCCTCGAAAGCGGCTCCCGCGTCGACCTGGAGAGCGACGGCACCTTCCCGCCGAACGTCCAGGTGCTCGGCGCGGACGGTCGCGTGGTGTCGTCGGTCGCGGCATGACCACGGTCAGCGGCCCTGACGTCGACCGCAGTCTGGCCATCAACCGGCTGCGCGAACGACGGCCGATCGACGCCGCGGCGGTCGATCGATTTCTGGCGCGGGGCGACGTGCCGATCGTCGAAGGGGAAAGGTGCACCTTCCTGTTCCGCGGTGAGGCCGATGCGGTGCATGTCGTGCATAGGACGGTCGGGCTACCGGAGCGAATCGCGATGGTGCGCCTCGTCGGCAGCGATCTCTGGTACGTCGTCGTCGAGCTGCCGCACGGCTCGCGTTTCGAGTATCAGATCGAGGTCCGCCGCGGTGACCTCCACGAGCGCGTCAACGACCCGCTCAATCCCAGGGTCGCGCACAGCCCGGTGGGCAGCTCGTCGGTGTGTTACGCGCGTGGCTACGAGGTGCCGGAGTGGACGCGGACCGACCCGGCCGCGAGACCGGGCACGCTGACCGAAGTCGTGGTGCCGAGCCGGGCCTTGCGTCGCGACGTCCCGGTCAGGCTCTACCTGCCCGCGCGGTTCCGCGCCACCGCGCGATATCCGCTGCTCGTCGTGCACGACGGACCCGACTACCTCCAGTACGCCGCGGCCAAGACCGTGCTCGACAATCTGATCCACCGGCTGGACGTCGCCGAGACGATCGTCGCGTTCGTGCCACCAGGAGATCGGCTCGTCGAGTACGCGAATTCGGCGGCGCACGCGCGCTTCCTGACGACCGAACTCGTGCCGCTGCTCGAGTCGACCTACCCCCTCGTCGGTACGCCGCCTGCGCGGGCTCTCATGGGCGCAAGCTTCGGCGCGGTCGCCTCCCTGTCGACGGCGTACCGGCACCGGGATTTCTATGGCTCACTGCTGCTGCAGTCGGGCTCTTTCGTGTTCACTGACATCGGGTTCGACCATGGCGGCGGTCCGGCGTTCGAACCGGTGGTGAAGTTCGTCAACCAGTTCCGCGCCGCGCCCCGCCGGGTGGTCGATCGGATCTTCATGAGTTGCGGAATCTACGAGCCGCTCATCGTCCCGAACCGCTCGATGGCGCATACGTTCGAGACTGCCGGGATGGCGGTCCGCTATGTCGAGGCGCGCGATGGCCACAGCTGGGAGAACTGGCGCGATCGCCTCCGGGAGGGATTGTCATGGATCTATCCGGGCCCGCAGAAGTTCTTCTACGAATGAGCACGCATCGGGTGACCGGGTGAAGGCGGTCGAGCGCTGGTGGTCGCCTCGGTTGCAGGCTGACATCTCGATGGTCCGCTGGGGCACGTTCGGGGCTCCCGTACTGGTCTTCCCGACGGCGGGCGGCGACGCGGAGGAGATCGAGCGCAACGGGCTCGTCGATGCGTGCGGGCAGTTGCTCGAGGAGGGTCGGGTCAAGCTGTATTCGATCGACAGCGTCGCCGGCCGGGTGTTGATGGCCAAGGAGGGCTCGCCGCAGCACCGCACCTGGCTGCTCAACCAATTCCATGATTGCGTACGGCGCGAAGTCGTGCCGGCGATCCATGCGGATCTCGGCGGACATCAGGCGGGAGTGATCGCTACCGGCGCGTCGATCGGTGCCTTCAACGCGGTCGCGGTCCTCTGCCGATACCCCGACGTTTTCTCCGCAGCGATCGGGATGAGCGGTAGCTACCGGATCGAGCGCTTCTACGAACAACCCTGGTCCGGCGACCTGTACTTCACGGCCCCCTTACAGTTCCTGGCCGGAATTGATGGCACGCAGCGTGACCTGCTGCGTCAGCGGTTCGTCGTGCTCGCTGCCGGAGAGGGCGCCTGGGAGGACGTGGGTGAGTCGTGGGACATGGCGGCGGCGCTGGGCTCGCAAGCGATTCCCAACCGCGTCGACAACTGGGGGCCGGAGTGGGAGCACCAGTGGGAGACCTGGCGGCGGATGCTGCCGCACTACCTCGACGAACTCACCCGTTGACCGCGCTACGCCCGCTGCGACTCCTCGTCGAGGGCCGCCCGTACCCGGCCGTACAGCTGGTCCGCCTGATCGGGTGAGTCGCCGATCGCGGTCACGCCGACCCGCCCGGCTACGGCGATCGCACTCACCATGTGAAAGGCGACACCGGTCATGCTCTCCTCGTCCCAACCGAGACCGCGTTCCGTTGCGATGTCGAGCAGGTCGTCCGGGGTGAGCGCCGCGTAGGCAGGCGATTCGAGGTGGTCGGTTGCCAGGTAGTGCTTGGACCGGCTGCCGGCGACGAGTCGCCCCGCGTCCGGGTCGTACTCCGCGTCGGTCAACGCTTGCAGCGTCAGCATCGGGTGCGTCGTACCGCCGTTGCGCAGGTTGATCTCGATCGCATACGCACGCCAGTCGGCGTTCGATTCCCGGCAGACGACGAAGTCGATGCCGAACCGGCCGATCACCCCCCGAGCAGCGAGCTCGGCGCCGATCCGGCTGCCCAAGCCAGCGACAGCCGCGGAATAGCCGGGCGCTGCAGGGAATCGGCAGCCGAGGAAGGTCTGGCCGGTCGCACCGCCGAGCACCTGGTCGTGCGTCGAGAGCACCTCCACCTGACCGAGTGGGCTGCCCCGCAGCTGCACGCTGGGGCTGGCGAACTCCGCGCCGGTGATTCGCTCCTCGACAATCCCGCCTTGCTTGTCGAGCAGGGCCAGGAACTCCTCCGCACCAAGCTCCGGGTCTTCCGGCCGTAGCCTCTGCACCGCTTCGGCGATCGCCAGGCGGTCGTCCCCAGCCGGAATGGTGAGTGTTGCGTTGCCGAACCCTCCGACGCCCTCGTCCAGCTTGAGCACCGCCTCGCGCAGGTCGTTACCCTGCGCCCGCAGGTCACGGACCGCGTCGACGACGTCGTCCGCCGAGTGCACGCCCTCGCAGCCCGGCGGGCTCGCCACTCCGGCCGCCGCGAACACCTGACGGCTGCCGGTCTTGGTGCCGAGAGCGGCGAGCGATGGATCCGCCCCGTAGACAGGTACGCCGATGCGGATCGCCAGCTCTACCTCGAGCGGCGACACGTTGAACGGCAAGATGATCGAATGCCGATCACCGGCCGTCAGCGTGCGGAGCCGCTCGAGGATCCGCGGCCGCTCGAGGATCTTGGCAGTGAGGGGACGCGCTGAGCTGTCACCGACAGAGATCAGCGTCAAACGTCGCCGTACGTCGTCCGCGGTGAGCCGTGGCATCAGCTCGAGGAAGTAGTCCACCAGCCGGGGGAGCACCGGCTGGGAGGTGACGTAGACGACCTCGGTCCGCGGGGCGCGCAGCAGGCTCAGGACGAGAAAGAGGTAGCGCTCTTCATAGGCGGGGAACACCGGAGTCAATTGGGGCGGCACCCACATGCTCATCGAACTGACGACGACGATCGTCCGCTGCTGCGAATCCATGGTGCGCATGGTCATGCTCGGCCACATGTCCGCCAGTTGGGACTGCACCTCGGTGAATCGCCGGACGTCGTCCATGGGCCGCCCTTCCGTGGCCCGAGTATCGACCTCCAGCCGGTCGGCCGGAAAGGCTGATTCTGACCGCGCCTACGCCGTGACGACGTCGACGTTGACGTCGTCGGCCCCGGCTCCGCGTTGCGCCGGTACATTCGGCTCCAGCTCGTCGATCGGTCGGGCCGGCAGGAACAGCGCGACAAAGACCGCGCCGACCAGGGCGACGCCGGCGGCTACCAGGCAGCCGACCGCGAACCCGTCGAAGTAGGCGTCCTCCGCAGTCGTTCTGAGCAGCCCGGCCGCTTGGGGGTTGTTCGATGCGAGCGCTTCCGCTGTGAGGAATGCCGAGCCCACCGAGTCCTTGGCGCGGGAGAGCAATTCGGCCGGCAAGATTGCGGCGGCCTGCGACACCTCGATCGCATGGATGTAGATCGACGCAAAGACGCTGCCGACCACGGCGACACCCAGGGTGCCGCCTAGCTCGCGCGTGGCGTCGTTCACAGCCGACCCGATGCCTGCCTTCTCCTTGGGCACCACACCCATGATTGCCTCGGTCGCCGGCGCGCTGGTCAGGCCCATGCCCGAGCCGACGACGAGCATCTGCCCGACGATCTCGACGTACGACGTCGAGACGCTGGCTCGCGAGATCCACGCGAAACCGGTTGCCATCAGGAGCAGGCCGGTCGACACAACCGCCTTGTTGCCGAACCGCACAGCCAATTGCGTTCCGGTCACCGACGTGATCCCCACGGCGAGCGCTACCGGCAGGATCCGCAGGCCGGTCGAGAGAGGTCCGTAGCCGCGGAGGAACTGGAAATACATCGTGATCAGGAAGGTGAAGCCGAACAGCGCGAAGTACGACACCGTCACCGCACCGCTCGCCGCGGAAAAGCGCAGATTCGCGAAGAGCGACACGTCGAGCATCGGGTGCTCAGCGCGACGTTCCCAGCGAACGAAGAGGAAGAGGGCGATAGCCGCGATGCCGAAACCGGCCAGTGATCGGTTGCTGGTCCAGCCCCGCTGCGGGCCCTCGATGATGGTGTAGACGAGGGTAGCGATCATCAACGTCGACAGGGCGAGGCCGCGGTAGTCCAGGGGCGGCGTCTCGGGGTCGCGCGACGTCGGTACGACGAGCGCCACGAGTGCGATCGCCACCGCGGCCACCGGAGCCATCGCCAGGAACGCACTGCCCCACCAGAAGTGTTCAAGCAGCCACCCGCCGGTGATCGGACCGAGCGCAATGCTGATGCCGGCGACGCCGCCCCAGGCGCCGATGGCCTTGGCCCGCTCAGCACGGTCGGTGAAGACGTTGGAGATGATCGACAGTGTGTTGGGGAAGACGATGGCGGCGCCGATGCCCATGACCGCTCGCGCGGCGATCAGCTGGCTGCTTGTCGTGGCGAGAGACCCGGCTGCGGTCGCGATGCCGAACAGCGCCAGTCCGGTCAGGAGTGCGCCCTTGCGCCCGAACTTGTCGCTCAGGCTGCCCGCCGCCAACACGAAGGCTGCGAAGGTCAGGTTGTACGCGTCGACGATCCACTGCAGCTCGGTCGTCGACGCATTCAACTCGCGGACCAACGTCGGCAGCGTGACGTTGACCAGCGTCGTATCCACGTTGATGGCGAATACCGCCGCGCAGATCACG
>JBDSAK010000266.1:0-3858 GCA_039922195.1 Mycobacteriales bacterium | reverse complement strand
CTGGTAGCAGGAGTGTGGAATATGCAGGCAACGGTGTTGCTCGACCCGGGGCGGCTCGAGAACGTCGTCGTTCCCGAGCCGCGTGACCCAGGCCCCGGTGAGGCCTTGGTCGCGGTCCGCCGGGTGGGCATCTGCGGCACCGACTTCCACGCCTACGCGGGCCGGCAGAATTTCATCTCCTACCCGCGGGTACTCGGACACGAGCTTGCGGTCGAGGTGGTCGGGCTCGGGTCTGGTGTCGACAACGTCGTGGTCGGTGACCAGTGCGCCGTGCTGCCGTACCTTTCCTGTGGCGACTGCTTAGCGTGCCGGATGGGGAAGGCCAACTGTTGTGAGCGGATCGACGTCCTCGGCGTCACCATCGACGGCGGCATGCGGGAGCGCTTCGTGCTCCCCGCGTCGGCGCTGTTCTGCGGACCTGGCCTGTCACTCGACCAGCTCGCTCTCGTCGAGACACTCGGCATCGGCATGCACGCGGTCCAGCGCGGCGCTCCGACGGCGTCCGACGGCGTTCTGGTCATTGGCGCCGGGCCGATCGGGCTGGCGGTGGCCCAGTGCGTGCGCAGCATCGTCGGCAACGTCGTGGTCACGGACGTCAGCGCCGAGCGGCTCGCCTTCTGCGAACGCACGATGAAGATCGACACGGTGGTCAGCGGTGCTGACGCCGCGCGCGAGGTGACGGAGATCAACGGCGGCGACCTTCCGACACTGGTGTTCGACGCGACCGGCAACAAGGAGTCGATGCAGAACGCTTTTGACCTGGTGGGAGCCGGCGGGCGGTTGGTCTTCGTCGGCCACACGACCGGTGAGGTCAGCTTCGCCAACCCGCCCTTCCACCGACGGGAGCTGGATCTACGCGCGTCCCGCAACGCTCTGTCCGCGGATTGGACGCTCGTGCTCGACGGAATCTCGGCGGGCGTCCTCGACGCGCTCCCGTGGATCAACCGCCGCTATGCGCTCGGCGACATCAGCCGCGATCTACCGATTCTCGCGGGTGACCCGGGCGATCTCGTGAAGGCGATGGTCTCCGTCGGCGGGGACGCGCCGTGACCGTCGCCCGCAGCCTCCTGCGTCTCGCCGACGAGGACAACGTGCTGATCGTCGCGGCCTCGCTCGCTGCGGGCGATGTCGTCGAGGTGCCGGGGGACCGCATCACGGTCGTCCAGGCGGTCGAGTTGGGCCACAAGGTGGCCGCGGCGCTGATCACGTCCGGCGACAAAGTGATCAGGTTCGGGATGCCGATCGGCTCGGCAACGCAGGACATTGCGGCTGGCGAGTGGGTACACACGCACAATCTCAAGAGTGACTACATCCGGACGTACGACCATCGAGGCGGCGAGCAGGATGCCGATGACAGCCATGCCTGAGATCCAGGGCTACCTTCGGCAGGACGGCCGCAAGGGGATCCGCAATGTCGTGGCCGTGGTCTACATGGTCGAGTGCGCCCACGTGGTCGCAACGGCGATAGCGTCGCCGTACGCCGACGAGCAAGTGCACGTCATCGGCTTCGGCGGGTGCTTTCCCAGCCCGTATGCGCATCACATGCTCGAGCAACTCTGCACGCACCCGAACGTCGGCGCCGCACTACTGATTTCCCTTGGCTGCGAGGGGTTCAATCGCGAGCGGCTGGCGGCGACGATCGCCGCCAGCGGCCGGCCGGTGAAGGTCCTGGTGATTCAGGAAGAAGGCGGGACCCGGTCGACCGTGGCCGCCGGCCGCGAATGGCTGGCGTCGACCCGCCGCGATCTTGCGGCGCAGCCGCGCGTGACGATGGCGCCGAGCGAGCTGGTCATCGGAACGATCTGTGGGGGATCCGACGGCACCAGCGGCATCACCGCCAACCCTGCGGTCGGCAGAGTGTTCGACCGGCACGTCGCGGCGGGTGGCACCGCAATCTTCGAGGAAACCGGCGAACTGATCGGCTGCGAAGGACACATGGCCGCGCGCGCCGTCACTGCAGAGCTTGGCGATCAGATCAGGCGCCGGGTCGAGAAGGCCGCTGACTACTACACGAAGATGGGGCACGGGAGCTTTTCGCCGGGCAACGCCGAAGGCGGCCTGACGACGATCGAGGAGAAGTCTCTCGGTGCGTACTCGAAGTCGGGCTCCGGGCCGATCCATGGCGTCATCACCCCGGGTCAGGAGCCACCCACCCCTGGGTTGTACCTGCTCGACGTCGTACCCGAAGGCGATCCTCGGTGGGGCTTCCCCAACATCAACGACAACGCGGAGATTGCCGAGCTCATCGCCTGCGGGTCGCACCTCGTCGTGTTCACCACGGGACGAGGTTCGGTCGTCGGGTCGGCCATCGCACCGGTCATCAAGGTGTGCGGCAATCCGGAGACCTATGCCCGGATGAGCGAGGACATGGACGTCAACGCCGGACGGATGCTGACCGGCGACTCGACCCTGGACGACGTGGCGGACGACCTGATGTCCGTGATCGTCGAAACGGCTTCAGGCCACCAGACCGCGAGCGAAGGGCTGGGGCACCGGGAGTTCGTCCTCACCTACAAGTCTGCGGAGCCGGCCGGGCCGTCCTGCCTGCCGACGCTCGTCGTGCGGTGATCGCGCCCACGGAACCGGGACAACCCGACCGGCTGAGCATCGCTGCGCTGGGTCGTCTCGGCGGGCGGGTCAGCGTGCCGGCGTACGACGTGTTGTCGGCTTCTCCTACCGTCGTGCACATCGGCCCGGGCGTGTTCCACCGCGCGCATCAAGCCGCCTACAGCGACACGGCGTTGTCGACGGGCGACCGGTCCGGTGCGATCTGTGCGGTCTCGTTGCGGTCCGCAGAGTTGCAACACGTGCTGACCAACCAGGACCACCTCTACACGATGGTCGAGACGGACAACGCCGGTGAACGCTTCCGCGTCGTCGGCGCGATCAGGGAGTCGCTCGTCGCGCGAACCGAACCCGAACGCGTCCTGGCGCGGCTCAGCGATCCGGCGATCACCGTCGTCACCATCACGGTGACCGAGAACGGGTACTGCTCCATCGGGTCGACCGGCGCGCTCGATGTCACTCGCGAAGAGATCGAGCACGACATCCGCGCACCCGCGGCTCCGGTGTCGTTGCCCGGCTTCCTCGTCGAAGCGCTGCGGAGACGGCGGCACGACGGCGTGTCGCCGTTCACCGTCGTGTCCTGCGACAACCTGCAGTCGAACGGCCCCGCAACGCGGCGCGTCGTCACCGAACTCGCGGCGCACCGGGGCGGCGACCTCGCCGAGTGGATTGCGGCATCGGTGGCCTTCCCCTCGTCCATGGTCGACCGCATGGTGCCGGCGACGACGGAGTCCATCCGCACGCTCGTCGAGAAGACGACCGGCTGTGCTGACGGCTGGCCGGTGGTGACGGAGCCGTTCTCGCAATGGGTGCTGGAAGACCACTTCCCGACCGGCCGGCCGCGCTGGGAGGCGGCGGGCGTCGAGTTGGTCGGTGACGTGCGGCCGTACGAGCAGGCGAAATTGCGCATCCTCAACGGCGCGCATTCAGCCTTCGCCTACTTCGGGCTGCTCGCCGGACATTCCGAGATCGCCGATGCAGTGGCCGATCCGGTGCTTCGCAGCGCGGTCATGGACATGCTCGAGTACGAGGTCATTCCGACTCTCCGCGCACCGGCCGGGACGAATCTGACGGAGTACGCCGCCAGCGTCATCCACCGCTTCGGCAATCGGACGCTGGGCTACACCACCGCGAAGGTCGCCGGGGACGGATCGCAGAAGATCCCGGTTCGCATTCTCGCCACGGCTCGTGACCAACTCGCCGCCGGTCGCCCGGTGCAGCGGCTGGCTGCGGTCGTAGCGGCGTACGCCGCCTGCGTCTTCGGCCCGCGCGCGATCGAACTCAACGTTGCTG
>JBDSAK010000265.1:0-6282 GCA_039922195.1 Mycobacteriales bacterium | reverse complement strand
CGCCGAGATCCTCCGGTCCCGGGCACGCCAGCAGGCAATCGTCGACGCGACGGCAGACGGCATGGCGCTGGTCGACGCCTCGGGTGACGTGGCCAGCTGGAACGTCGCCGCCGAGTCACTCACCGGGATTCCGGCACACGAGGCGATCGGCTGCCCACCGCCGTTTCCCGACGAACAGGGCCGCAGCACCGTCGACTACCAGACGGCGACTGGACGGTGGCTGGAGATCATTGCCTCGCCGGTCGCCGGCTCCGGAGAGATGGTTCTGGACTTCCGCGACATCACGCAGACCAAGCGCCTGGAGGAGGCTCGCGATCTGTTCCTCGCGACGACCAGCCACGAGCTGCGTACGCCGATCACCGTGATCAAGGGGTTTGCCGGCACCCTGGTGCATCGCTGGGACGACATCAGCGACTCCGAACGCCGCGAGGCCGTGAGCACGATCGTGCACCGCACGGAGTCACTTGCCGCGCTGGTCGACCAGCTCCTGCTCGGATCGACGACCGATGCCGGCTTTGCCGTCGACACGACGGCTTTCGACATCGGCGACGCCTTGCGCGGCGCTTTGGCCGGCTTCGAAGCCCTGTCCGAAGGTCACCGACTCGTCCTGCACCTGCCGGCCGGCCTGCCACTCGCCGCCGGCGATCGCGGCCATCTCGACAACGTCGTCGCGCAGCTCATCGAGAATGCCATCAAGTACAGCCCCGAAGGCGGTGACGTCCACGTGTCCGCTTCCCACGAAGGCTCCGACATCGTCGTCCGGGTCAGCGACGAGGGAATCGGCATCGACGAGGACGACGCGCAACTCATTTTCGAGCGCTTCTACCAAGCAGGAGCGGGCGATCGACGGCGATTCGGCGGCCTCGGTTTGGGGTTGTACATCGTGCGCCGGTTGATCGAGACGCAAGGCGGTTCAGTCCGCGCGTACGGTACGCCGGGTGTCGGCGCCACGGTCGAGTTCACGTTGCCTGTTGCCGGCGCAGAACTCCCGAGGCACGGCGCGGAAACAGCTTCCGCTCAACGCGATTCGTAGTCTCGGCGGGTAGTCTCGCCGCAGTTTCTCGGCCAACACGGCAACCCTCTGGAGCCCGTCATCGAAGTCCCCGTCGTCGCACCCCGACAGCCCTGCCCGTGCGGCTCAGGGCGGCGCTACAAGTCCTGTCATGGATCGAATCGCGCCGAGCGCATGGTCATTGCCCGCCCGTTCGAAGGGCGCGCCGACGAGGCCGACTGGGTCGCTCTCCGCGAGGTGGTTCCGGCCGCAACCGCGCCACTGACGGTGACTGATCCGGCGTACGCCGATCGCTTGGTGTTTCTCACGACCGTGCTGCCGGCGGGATGGCCCGGTCTCGTGCGCCTCGACGGCGCGATCTACCTGGCGCTGCAGACGCCGAGGCGCTCGGGTGATCTCGCCCGCGACCTGGGCCAGGTGTTGCTGGGCGGGCTCGAGGCCGAGCCTGGCACGACGCTCCAGCCGACCGCCGTCGACCCGGCCGCGCCGCGGGTGCAGGACCTCATCGCCGACGACGCGGTCGAGGTCACCGTGCTCGACGATTTCGGCTTCTGGGTCGACAGCATGGATGACGCGTCAGGCGGCCTGCGCTCGGCTGCGGAGAGCGCGAATGCCAGCATCGTGCCCACCCGGCGGCTGACGTCGGTCGACGCGGCGTACTGGTGCCGGATCAGGGACCGCGCGCATCTGCGCTGGGCGTTCGCCGTCGAGGAGGACGCGATGCTCGACGCGCTGGCGCGACTGGCCGCCCCGCGCGAGATCAGCCTCGGCGAGGGCACCAAGTACATCGGCGCCTTTCGGGCGAGCGGCATCCTGATCCCGGTCTGGGATGTGCCGGGGGACATGACCGCCGAACAGCTCGAGGAGCCGGCCGCGGACTTCGCCGGCCGGATCGCCGCCGCACTGGCCGAGCCGCGAGCGCTCACGCCGGACGAGCGGCGAGCGCGATCCGGTCTGCTCAGCCGGCAGCTGACCTTGGCCTGAGCCGATTCATCATGATCACCGGAAAGAAGACTGAGAGCGCGTCCTTGGAAGCGGCCAGCAGGCGAGTTACTGTTCTGCCAGCTCGGGCGTCGTCGCCTCCCCCGTCGGCGATGCCCGAGCACCCCCGTTTTCGGTGCCGTGACCGGTGACTGCCGAGTTTGACGTCGTGGTCATCGGCACCGGCCCGGCCGGTGCGACAGCGGCTCGGGCAGCGGCGGACGCCGGGGCGCGCACCCTGTTGATCGACCGGGCGACAGTGCCTCGCTACAAGTGCTGCGGCGGCGGCCTCATCGGGATCTCGCGAGCAGCTGTTGCTGCCGACATCGCGCCGCTGATCCGTGACAACGCGCACCGCATCACCTTCAGCAAGAACTTCTCGCAGCGCTACACGAAGTCCTCCCGCGGCGGGCCGGTCTTCGCGTTGGTCATGCGAGCGGATTTCGATGCAGCGCTGGTGGATCTGGCAGTAGCGGCTGGCGCGCAGCTGCGCTCCGGTGTGCTGGTGCGCTCCCTGTCGGAGGCCGAGGGGGTCGTCTCGTTGTCGACCTCCGCCGGACCGATCACCGCGCGCGTCGTGGTCGGCGCAGACGGCACGTCGGGTCGCACGACGAGCTATGTCGGCGTACAGGCGTCGCAGGTCGACGTCGGCCTCGAGGGCGAGTTCCCGACACCTGCCGCGCGGCGCGAATACTGGGCCGGTCGCGCGCACATCGACTGGGGGCCCGTGCCTGGTTCGTATGCCTGGGTCTTCCCGAAGGGGGAACTGCTCACGGTCGGGGTGATCGGCCCGCGTTCCGAAGGCGAAGCGTTGCGCGCGTACTACGACGATTTCGTCGCCTACGTAGGACTTCGCGGCGTTGCACCAGCCTCGTTCGCGGGACATCTGACCAGGTGCCGCGATGCGGGCTCGCCGTTGCGCCGCGGCCGCGTCCTCGTCGCCGGTGACGCAGCCGGACTGCTCGAGCCGTGGACCCGCGAAGGCATCTCGTACGCGCTGCGTTCCGGAGCACTGGCCGGTGTCGCCGCAGCCCGCGCGGCACTGGCGGCGGATGAGGTCGCGGCGGCCGCTGCACTCTCGGCGTACGCCGACCAGGTCATCGCCGCGCTCGGTCCGGAGATGGACGCCGGCCGGGTGTTCCTCGATGCGTTCGCGCGCAATCGCCAGGCGTACCACGGGTTCATTGCCTCGGTCCCCGGAGGATGGCGGCTGTTCATGCGGATCGTCGCCGGCGAGACGACGTTGCCCCAACAACTCGAACGCCCGCTGGTCCGCCTCGGGCTGAAGCTCGCGCGCGCTACTCGCGCCAGATAGGGCAGCTCATGCAGCGCGGGCCGCCGCGGCCGCTGCCGAGTTCGCTGCCGGGAATCGTGATGACCTCGATGCCCTGCTCCTCGAGGCAGGAGTTGGTTTCGATGTTGCGTTCGTACGCGATGGCGACGCCGGGAGCGACGCACAGGGTGTTGTTTCCGTCATCCCACTGCTCGCGCTCGGCGGTGACGGGATCGAGGCCCGTGTCGATGACGTGCAGCTGCTCGATGCCCATCGCGTTCGCCGCCGCAGCGAGGAACGGCGTTTCTTCGCCGAAGACGAGACCGTCGTCCCCGGCCGTGATGGCATACGCCATCAGGGTTTCGGCCATCGGCGGATACATGACGCAGCGGTCGACGTCGACCATCGTGAACACCGTGTCGAGATGCATCGTCGCGCGGCGCTGCTCGATGGGCACCGCAAGCACGGTGTGTACGACGCCGGCGGCGAGTGCGCGCAGCGCGAGCGCTTCGACGCCGGCTGCGCGGGTGCGCTCGCCCACACCAACGGCGACGACGCCGTCGCTCAACAGCAGGCAGTCGCCGCCCTCCAGCCACGCCTGCTCGGCGAGTCCGGCGTACAGGACAGGGGTGCCGGCGAAGCGCGGATGGTGCCGGTAGATCGCATCTGTGAGCGAAGCCTCGCGCTCGCGGGCCGGCATCGACGGATGAGTGATCGCGACCTGGCCACCGAGCCACACCGAGGTGTCGCGGGTGAAGAGCAGGTTGGGCAGCGGCGGGATCACGAACTCGTGCTCGTCCATCAGCCGGTGGACCACGCTGCTGCCGGCGGCCACTTCAGCATGGCCGAGACCGGCGGTCAGGGCTTCGGCGAGTTCTTCCGACGCCATGTCGTGCAGCAGCGCAGCGACGGTCGCGCGCAGCACCGGGCCGGTGTGCCATTCGGGCAGCGCGTAGCGGATGACGTCCTGGCGAGCCGCCGGAATCTCCAGTGCCTCGACGAGCAGCTCGCGCAGGTAGAGCACCTCGACACCGCGGCCGCGCAGGACGCTGGCGAACTCGTCGTGCTCCTCCTGCGCGCGCCCGACCCACGGAATCCCGTCGAACAGCAGGTCCGCGTTGTTGCGCGGGGTGAGCCGCTTCAGCTCGTTGCCCGGCCGGTGGAGCATGACCGTGCGCAGCGGCCCGACCTCGTTCGTCACCCGCGCCGTCTGCCCCATGCCGCCAGCCTAACCACGGCCGCGCCCACCCCTTGGATCGGGGATACCCATCGGTACCACCCCGGCGTACCGCTGGGTATCCACGCTTGGGTGTGTGGGCGGAATGTGGGCGGGAATTTGGCTGCGCTCGCCGCAGACCGGTGGCGGATCGCACCGTCGCGCGGGAGGGTTCACCTGTGACGAATGCGCCGGGCAGACTCGCGAGTGCGAAGCGGGTCGAGGATGCCGCCGGCGCGATGGCGACGACCGCCGTACGGCGGATGAACGACGAGCTCGCCTGGTTCCGCGATCTGCCCGCCGATCATCGCTCGGTGATCGGCCTGATCGCGCAGGCCGGTGTCGCTGCGTTCGTCGACTGGCTGCGCGATCCGCGCAAGGCCGTCGACTCGACCGGCACGATCTTCGGGGCGGCCCCGCGAGAGTTCGCGCGACTCATCACGTTGCAGCAGACCGTCGAGATGGTCCGGCTCACGGTGGACGTCGTCGAGCAGGCAGTCGGTGAGCTGGCCGCACCCACCGAGGAAGCGGCGCTGCGCGAAGCGGTCCTGAGATTCTCCCGAGAGGTCGCGTTCGCCGCCGCCGACGTCTACGCGAAGGCCGCCGAGGAGCGCGGCGCCTGGCACGCTCGGCTGCGAGCGCTCCTCGTGGACGCGCTGCTGCGCGGCGACGCCGCCGAGACCTTGCACGGCCGGGCGGCGGCGATGGGCTGGGGTACGCCGGACGCGGTCGCCGTCATTGCCGGTCAGGCTCCGGACGGGGACGCCGAGCAGGTGCTCGACGACGCCGAGCGTCGGGCCCGGCATCTCGGGGTGGACGCACTGGCCGGCCTGCACGGGGACCGGCTCGTCGTCGTACTCGGCGGATCCGGCGACCTCATGCAGTGCGCCGCCGATCTGGCGGCGGTCTTCGGCAAGGGCGCGGTGGTCGTCGGGCCGACGGTACCCACGCTGAGCGAGGCCAACGAATCGGCGACCGCCGCACTGACCGGACTACGCGTCGCCGCCGGCTGGCCCGACGCTCCGCGACCGGTGCGCGCCGACGACCTGCTCCCCGAGCGCGCACTCGACGGTGACGCGCTGGCTGCGACCGCCCTCCTGGAAGATATCTACAAGCCGCTGGCCCTGGCCGGCCCGGCGTTGCTCGACACCGTGACGGCCTTCCTGGCCCAGGGCGGATCCGTTGAAGGCACCGCCCGGGCGATGTACCTGCACCCCAATACGGTCCGTTACCGCCTGCGGCGCGCCATCGAGGTGTGTGGGGTGAGCGTGTTCGACCCCCGAGGGGCGTTCGTCGTCCACGTAGCCCTGACGCTCGGCCGGATGGCGGGCTGACCGCATGCCGACCGCGGGGACGGATCGCGCTGGAGCCAGTTTCTTGGTAGAACCCTACAAAGCTGCGTCGTATAGTTCGTGAGGCTCGTCCTTGGCGCGGCCGCCCCAACCCAAGGATGGTTGACAGCGTGCTTGCTATCCTCGCGCCCGGTCAGGGCTCCCAGACGCCCGGTTTTCTCGCGCCCTGGCTGGAGTTGCCGGAGGTCGCGGCGCAACTCCACTGGTATTCCGAAGTCGTCGGCCGTGACTTGGTCGCGCTCGGCACCACCGGCAGCGCCGACGACATCCGCGACACCGCTGCGTGCCAGCCGCTGCTGGTCGCTGCCGGTCTGGCCGCCGCGCACGCATTGCTCGGCCTCGACGAGCGCCCCCGCTATTACGCCGGCCACAGCGTGGGTGAGCTCACCGCGTCCGCGCTGTCCGGCATGCTGAGCGACGAAGCCGCGCTGGTCATCGCCCGCGAGCG
>JBDSAK010000264.1:0-7815 GCA_039922195.1 Mycobacteriales bacterium | reverse complement strand
ACCCCAACAACAACAATGGCTCCGCGACGTCGGCTGCCGCTACGCACAGGGCTACTGGTTCGCCCGCCCCATGCCCGGCGACCAGGCCGGCGCCCTCCTCGGCCAGACACTCCCCCTCATGACCGCGCCGAGCGGACTCAGCCAAGCAGTCTGATCCAGCGGTGACCGGGCTGCGCCATGGCCAGCGCATCGTGCAGCCAGGATCGCCCGGTCGCGGTCAACCGGGTAGCCACCGCTGCAACATCCGCGTCGTGCTTGGTGTCGTCGGCGCCAGCGGCGGCCTGGTGCAACAGGACGACCTCGGGCCGCACATAGGGAATGTCGGCCGGTGTCTCGAGGCCGAGCGCGAGCAACGGCAAGCGCACCCGATCGTCCGGCCCGTACACCCACTCATCGGCCTCGGTGTTCTCCACGAGCAACTTGATCTGCCACGGCAGGTACGTCGCGGTCCGGCCCCAGACAACCGACCGGTCGTGCGGCAGGCGGGTGCCGGACGGCCACGGCGTGAGGAGGCCGTCATGCATCGCGTGCAGGTCCCAGGCCGCGAGATGCGAGCGCACCGCGTCCTGCTCCTTGCGCAACACGGCGATGTCGAGGTCGTGGTGCGGCAGCGAACGACCCAGGAACAGGTCGAGGGCGCGCCCGCCCGTCACCCACCAGGATGCGTCAAGCGCGAAGAACAACGCCGACGCGGCCGTCGGCTCCAGTGCCGCCCACGGGCCGCGCGCGTCGATCGCCATGGCGTCGATCTTGGCACGAGCGTCGGCGAGCCAGCCTCGCGAACCGCCGCTAGGGTTGCCGAATGGAATACCGAAGCGTCGGCCGCAGCGGCCTCAAAGTCAGCGAAATCGCGTACGGAAACTGGGTCACCCACGGCGGGCAGGTGGGCGACGCCGCCGCCAAGGCATGTGTACGGGCAGCGTGGGAGTCCGGCGTCACCTTCTTCGACACCGCCGACGCGTACGAAAAGGGCGCCGCTGAGACCGTACTCGGCACGGCGTTGAAGGAACTCGCGATGGACCGATCCGACGTAGTCATCGCGTCGAAGGTCTACTGGCCGATCGGCGACAACCCCAATGATCGCGGCCTCTCGCGTAAACATGTGCTGGAGAGCATCGACAAGTCGTTGCGCCGTCTGCAGACCGACTACCTGGACATCTATCAAGCCCACCGACATGACCGGCTGGTGCCCGTCGAGGAGACGTTGCGCGCGTTCGAGGACATCGTGCGCTCGGGCAAGGCGCTCTACGTCGGTGTCAGTGAATGGGACGCAGAACAGATTGCCGAAGCCCTGCGCATCGCCGACGAAATGAACTTCACCCGGATCATCTCCAACCAGCCGCAGTACTCGATGCTCTACCGCGTCATCGAAGCCGAGATCGAACCGCTGTCACGTCGCGAGGGCATCTCGCAAATCGTGTTCTCGCCGTTGGCGCAAGGCGTTCTGACCGGAAAGTACCTCCCCGGTCAAGCACCGCCGGCCCAGTCACGGGCAGCGGAGCGGGGACAGTGGACCAAGGACCTGATGCACGATGACCTGCTGACCGCAGTGCAGCAGCTGAAGCCGATTGCCGACGACCTCGGCATTTCGATGGCCAGCCTTGCGCTCGCCTGGGTGCTCGACAACGACAACGTCGCGGCGGCGATCATCGGCGCGACGCGGCCCGAACAGGTTCTCGACAACGTGCAGGCATCCGGGGTCACGCTGACCGACGACGTTCGCAAGCGAATCGACGAAGTCCTCACGGGCTTCGTCAAGGATGATCCGAGGCTGACGCAGAGTCCGTAGCTCGCCAACCCGACTCCCGCAGTCCCGGAGCGCACGCGCGACCACGACTGAGGGGCACCGGGTTGCCGCCGGAGACGAGCCGCACGTCCGGCCACCGCGGCGCAATCCCCAGACGTGCGGCCACCTGCCGCCATGACTCTCCGGGCCGCGGTACGACGCACCAGGCGCGATCGACCGGTCGTCGGGCAATGCGGCCGGGTGTCAGGACATCGGCGACCCGCGCGGACACGGCCTCGACCCAGCGCATGCCCGTCGCCTGGTCGGCGACACCGGTCGTCATGACGGTGATCGCATATCCGTCGTAGGTGCCGACACGGCGAACGAACCCGGTCGTGCCGACGCGCCAGCGTCCACCGCTGCCGGGATAGAAGCCGTTCTTCAACGCGGCGGACCAGCCGATTCGATTGCCGGCCGTCAGTCCCCATCGCTGCGTCGGATGGACGTTGCCCAGGTAGCGCCACGCCTCCGCCCGAGCGGCCGGGCCGAGCGGGCCGCGGCCGTGCAAGAGCCCGAGGGCCACTGTGGTGCGATCCTGCGCTGTCGTCGACGTGGCGCCGTACCGCGTGTCGTGCGTCGTGCTGCTGATGCCGGCGCGGCGGTCGTAGGCGTACATGCCGGCAACGCCACCGATGTGTCCATAGAGCGCGGACGCCGCAGTGTCACTCGAATAGCTGATCATCGGCCCGATCAGGCCACGTTCGCGTTCGGTCAGTTGCCGCCGCCCGTCCTGGGCCTTCAGTAACACCGCCCCGAGCACTTCTGCCTTGATCACCGATGCGGTGCTGATCCTGACCCCGCGGTTGAGGTGATACCAGCAACCGGTGCGCGTGTCGTAGACGGCGGCCGTCACCCGCCCGGCTGCATAGCGCGAGAACGCCGCGTTCTCGGTCGGTGTGAACAGCGCAGCACAGCCCGGCGCTGCCGCAGCAGGCGACGTGTGCACCGAAGCGATCACCAGGCAAGCACCCGCGAGTGCTGCGCGGTGTCGCACGTGGCCGGTCACGTCATCCCGATTCGAGGCTCATCCGGTAGACCTCACGGTCCCCCTCCATGAGGGTGACCGCGCGGGCGCCGTCGGCGTACAGCTGCTGCCAGCTGTCCGACACCCACGCCTCGGCTTCGGCCTGCGTGGGGAATCCGCCGGTGCGGGCCGGGCCTGCCACGAGCTCGTATTCCCATCCCCAGGCCATGCCGCTCCCTTGTCGAGTCACCGGACACGCTATACAGAACGGGTGCAGGAGTTGCAGGGCAGGGTGCTCGTCATCGGCGGAGCGCGGTCGGGCAAATCGGCGTACGCCGAGAGCTTGGTCGGCGGTCAGAGTCCGGTGACCTATGTGGCGACAGCTCCCCCTCAGCTCGACGACCCCGAATGGGCAGCGCGCGTCGCCGCGCACAAACTGCGGCGCCCGACGGCCTGGGCGACGGTCGAGACGACCGATCTGGTGTCGGTGTTGGCCCATCCCGCCCGCGGCAGTGCGCCACTGCTCATCGACTCGGTCACCGCCTGGCTTGCCGCCGCGATGGACCAGGCCGGCTCCTGGACCGGCGACAGCACCGCCGAGGACCGGCTGCGCGATGCGACCGATGCACTCGTCGCGGCGTGGTCTACCGGCTCAGGCCCGGTCGTGGCCGTGACCGATGAGGTGGGCCAGGGCGTCGTACCCGATACGGTGTCAGGCCGGTTGTTCAGGGACGAGCTCGGTCAGCTCAACCAACGCCTGGCGACCTCGGCGTACGCCGTGTGGTTCGTCACCGCCGGCATGCCGCAGCGTCTCAAATGATCACTTTGTCAAAGTGCCACCTGGCGGCGACGCACGACATCCAGCTCGCACTTTGTCAAAGCGCGGTTAGAGGCGGGCGGCGAGCTTGGCTTCGCGCTCGGCGCGCGCAGCGGTGAAGTCGTTCGCTGACTTGTCGAGATCGGCAAGGAACTGCGCCACTTCCTCACGCGCCTTCTCGGCGTCCGGGTCGAGTCCGTCGAGCTCGAAGAAGTTCCACTGCCGGAGCAGTGGCCAGACGACCTCGTCGTGGTGGATGCGCAGGTCGTAGATCCCGGCGATCGCGATCATCACCGACTTGCGTTGGAAGCCGCGGATTCCCGTTCCAGGCATGGCGAAACCGACAATTTCTTCGCGGATCGCGGGGACCATCAACGAGGGGTCGAGGGCCAGCGCGGCCGCGGTCATGTTGCGATAGAAGACATGGTGCAGGTTCTCGTCGGCAGCGACGCGAGCCAGCAGCTTGTCGCATACCGGATCGTTGCTGTAGAGGCCGGTGTTGCGATGCGAGATGCGGGTGGCGAGCTCCTGGAAAGACACGTAGGCAAGAACCTGCGGAACGGTCTTGTCCTGGCTGTGATAGCCGTGCTGCATCTGCAGCATGCGGTCGCGCTCGAGCTGCACCGGATCGACCGCGCGGGTGACCGTGAGGTAGTCGCGCATGACGATGGCGTGCCGGCCCTCCTCCGCGGTCCACCGACCGGTCCAGGTACCCCAGGCGCCTTCGCGGCCGAACGCCACGTCGATCTCGCGGTGGTAGCTGGGCAGGTTGTCCTCGGTCAGCAGATTGACCTCGAGGGCCATCCGCGCGACCGGCGACATCCGGGACTGCTCGACCGACCAGGGGGTCGTCACGAAGTCCTCGGCCTCGTCCCACGGCACGTAGTCGTGCGGCATCCATTCCTTGGCGATGGCGAGGTGCCGGTCGACTTCGCGCGCTGCCGTGGACTCGAGTTCGCGCAGCAGGTCGAGCGTGGACATCGGCATGAAAGGCGCACCGTTTCTTCGTAGGTTACGGAAGCGTAACCTACGATGTCGTAGCCAGCCCGGTCAACGCCGACAAAGCCGGCCCGGCGGCGTCCCTCGCCGGCCGCACCGCTAGCCTGCGCCACGTGGGAATCGTCGATGCCGCTCGCGCCGCGCTGTCGCTGTTCACCGTCCTACCGGTGCCTGCGCGCCCGCTGGAGCGGCGCTCCGCCGGGCTGACGATGATGCTCGCCCCGCTCGTCGGTGCCGGTGTCGGCGCCAGTGCCGCCGGCGTGGTCCTGGCGCTGCGCACCGCAATTGACGTCGACGCGCCGTACGACGTTCTCATCGCTGCCGCCGGGATCGCCGCCCTGAGCGCCGCGAGCCGCGGGCTGCACCTCGACGGCCTGGCGGACACCGCCGACGGTCTGGGGTCCTACCGTTCCGCAGCGGGCGCCGGCGCCATCATGCGCCGCGGCGACATCGGACCATTCGGTGTGATCGCCCTGGTCGTCACGCTGCTGCTGCAAGTCGGCGCGCTCGTCGGCGCTCTGGTCGCGCACCGGGTGACGCAGGGACTGGTGATCGCCGCGATGACCGGCGGCTTGAGCGCGACGGTGGCCAGTGTCGGCGTGCCCGCGGCGCGACCGGACGGCCTCGGCGCCCTCGTGGCGCGGTCGGTGACCCGGTGGCAGGCGGTTCTCGCTGTCACCGTCTCGGTCGCCATCGCCGCGCTGGCGGGCAGCATCGACGAGGGCTCCGGCCTGCGCGGCGCCGTTCGCGGCGTGGCGGCACTGGTCGTCGGCCTGGTCGTGGCGCTGCTGTTCCTGCGGCATGCCGTCCGGCGACTCGGCGGCGTCAGCGGCGACGTCTTCGGCGCGGTCATCGAGGTCGGGTTGACCACGGCACTCGTGGCCGTCGCCGTGATCAGGTAGCGCTGGCGCGCGGGGATCAGTCCTCGAGCACGACAGAGTCGCCGATCTCGACCCGGCCGGGCTGGGCGGTGGATCCGTAGACGCCGGCGCAGTTGTCGCGCTCACGAGCGACGACCCGCAGGATCGCCGGATTGCGCTCGGCAGTGCGCGGGTCGACGTTGATCATGACGCATCGGGTGTCACGCATGTCGACACGCATCGACAGGCCGCCGATCGTCAGTGTCTGGCCGACCCAGGCGTCCTCGGCAAACGGTCCGGCATCCGGTGCGTCGACGAGCAGGTTAGGGCGGAAGCGCAGGGCATCGATCTCGACGCCGGCCCGTGCGCCGATCTCGGCCACCGTTTGGACCGTGATGAGTGACAAGGGCAACCAGTCGAAGTTGCCCCTGTTGACCTTGATCAGCGTGCAGCCCTCCCCAAGGAGCGCGGCCAGCCTCGGGTCGTCGACGTCGTACTCGCCGGAGGGGGTGCTCACCCGGACGGCTGACGCGTCCGGTCGCTCGGGCTCGATGAACGACGGCTGGTATTGCCACATGTCGTTCTTCTCTTTGATCGTCTGCCAGGGGAAATCGCTGCGCACCATGCCTGGCCGGACGAAGGCCCACCGGCGGTCCCCCGCCAGGCCCGGCCAGGAGACGTCGACGCCGGTCAGCGCTTGTGCGCCCATGGACTTCACGGGGTAGCGGTACAAGGCGGCTACCCGGCCCACCTCACGGCCGGTCATTTCGGCGACGCTTCGACGAACGGGGGATTGACGACGGTCATCGTCGCCGGGCGGCCGCGGACGTCGACCTGCACCTCGCTGCCGACCGTCACACCCGCGTCCAGCAGGGCCAGGCCGATCCCCACGCGCAACGTGGGCGAGAAGGTGCCGCTGGTCAACAGACCGACCTGCGTCCCCGCCTCGTCGCGCACCGACATGCCGGCGCGCGGAATCGCCCGGTCCGCAGCCTTGAGCCCGCGCAAGACGCGGGCAGGCCCGGCCGCCTTCTCGCGGAGGAGGGCGTCCCTGCCCCAGAACGCCGGCTTGTTCCAGCCGACCGCCCAGCCGGCGCGGGCCTGCACCGGGCTGATCTCCAGCGACAACTCGTGCCCGTGCAGCGGGTAGCCCATTTCGGTGCGCAGGGTGTCCCGCGCCCCGAGGCCACAGGGCAGCCCGCCGTACGCCGACGCCGCGTCGATGAGCGCATCCCACAGCTGCGGGGATTCGTCCGACGTGGGCAACAGCTCGAACCCGGGCTCACCCGTGTAGCCGGTGCGGCAGACGAACACCTGGTGGTCGTGCCATGGCGCGGCGGCGTACTGCATGTACGACAGGTCGGTCGGGAGCCCGACCGCATCGAGTACGGCGGCGGATTTCGGCCCCTGGACGGCAAGCACGCCGTACTCCTTGTGCTCGTTGCGGACAACGATCTCCGGCGGTGCGGCAGCCGCTATCCGCTGCATGACCTCGGTCGTGTTCGCGGCGTTCGGCACGAGAAGCACCGCGTCGGGGCCGTGCACGTAGGCGATCAGGTCGTCGACCACGCCGCCGCTCGCGTCGCAGCACATCGTGTACTGCGCGTGCCCCGCAGCGACCCGGTCCAGGTCGTTGGTCAGGCAGGTGTTGAGGAAGTCGCGCGCTCCGGGCCCGCGCACCGAGCCCTTGCCGAGATGGCTGACGTCGAAGATGCCGACCCGCTCGCGTACGGCGGTGTGCTCGGCGATGACCCCACCGCCCGGGTACTCGATCGGCATCTCCCAGCCGCCGAAGTCGGCCATCTTCGCGCCCAGCGCGACGTGCCGGTCGTGCAGCGCAGAATGCTCCAGCTGCGTACTCACGTGGGGGCCCACTTCCGGTCCGTGATAACTGAAGGACCCGGACGCTACCGTGCCGGTATCCCCCGAGCCGACGCCATCGTCTACGGTGCTGGCATGACGAGCCTCAAGCTGGCCGGCGGCGACGCCGCATCCCTGTCCGTCGACGTTCTGGTGATCGGTGCGCATCAGCGTAGGGGTGCAGCCGCCCTGAGTGCCGCTGCGGCGCCGGTCAACACTGCTCTCGGCGGCAAGCTGGCCCGCACGCTGGCCGACCTCGGCTTCCGCGGCGGGGCCGGCTCAACCGTCCAGGTGCCGACGTTCGGCGCCATCAAGGCCAAGACCGTGCTGGTCGTCGGACTCGGCGACGCAGCAACGTCGTCCGCGGAATCCTTGCGGCGAGCGGCCGGAACGGCCGTGCGGGCGCTGGCCGGCAACCGCCGGGTTGGTGTGCTGCTGGGCGCCGACGGCGTGCCCGCCGACGCTGTCGTGCGCGCGGTCGCCGAGGGTGCACTGCTCGGCGCCTACGACTTCACCGAGTTCCGGCAGG
>JBDSAK010000263.1:0-3228 GCA_039922195.1 Mycobacteriales bacterium | reverse complement strand
GACGGCGATCGGATCGTGAGCGGCGGGAAGGACGGGACGGTGCGCGTTTGGGACGCCGACGGCGGCGATGCGCTCGTGGTCCTGCATGTGCACGTCGGGGAGGTCACCGGCGCTCAGTTCAGCCCCGATGGCCACAAGGTCGTCAGCGGCGCCGACGACGGCGTGCGGATCACGGAGTGTGAGGTGTGCGGCAGCTTCGCGGACGTCCGCGCGCTCGCGGCCCTCCGTCCCCCGGTCGCACTCACCGATGCCACGCGCTCGCTCCTGGCGACCCCCGACGGCTAGCGTCGGCGGCGCTCAGACTCAGTACGGCGGGCGGCGCGGCCTGTTCGGCCCCGCGGCGGAATCCGCGCCCTCGCCATCCGCGAGCGTCGCGGCATCGCCGCTGACGCACTTCGTTACGGTTGCGTTGCGGTCGAGCCATACGATGCTGCGCGGGTCCGACAGGTTTGGCGGGATGGTGACCTGCGCCACGATCGCGTCCACCCCGAACTCCAACCACTGCGCGAATGTGTCGTCGAGATAGAGGCGAAAGACGCCGTCGGCGGGAGCATATTCCGACGCAGGAGGCGGAGGCGGAGGGGTTTTCTTGTGATAGACGACATGCGGACCGTCGAGGAAGCCCTTGCAGCAGACGACGGCTGGGGGTGGCGCGGGGAACGCGGCTGCGGCGGACAGGCCCTCCGCGACGATGCCCGTGGTGAAGCCGTCCGCCTTGAAGACTGGCTTGTCGGGATCGTCGGCCATGTGAAGGACTCCCTCTGGTGCGCTCGCGGAATCGTAACTGGGTTGATCCGGATTCATGGACGTTCACTCACTGTCCGTCACGCCCCTCCCGGTGGGTTCAATCTAGGCACTGCACGTCGCGGGTGTCAAGCACATGTCAGCACGGCGGGTCGCCGTTGGACCCGTCAAAGGGAGGCGTCGCCGCGGCCCCGGCGCGCGACGCCGGTCCCGGCAGGATCGCCAGAGCGCGTGGGAGGACGACGGCGATCTCGTTGATGCGACTGCGCACGAAGGGGTCGAGGACGCTGCGCGTGACGTGATCGGTCGGCAGCTCCGGCAGCAACCGCGTCAGCGCCCGCTGCGTCTCGACCTCGTCCTCGGCTGTCGCTGCAACCCGGCGCAGCGGCTCGATGCCAGGCGTGGCGGCCAGGATCGTCGCGAGCGCTTCTGGCCGGGCCTCCCGTGTCAGGACCCGGCCCGCGGAGAGGATCTTGAACTCGCGCGCGGCGTTCGTGGCGCGAGCCAACCGAGCCGACGCGGCGACCGGGTGATCGGGGTAGCGCTCGACGAGCGTCCGCAGCGCGTCGTTGCCCTGCTGCAACTGCGGCGCGTCAGAACCGACAAGCGACATCAGGATGCCCTGCTGCTCGCCGAACGCGAGCTCCACCACCGCGTTGTCGGTGCGGTCTCGCGGCGGACGCACAGTGACGACGACGACGTTCGACATGACCACGGTTGCGCCCGGAGCGCTCAGGCGGGCGCGGATCTCGTAGCGGCCCGGGTGCCCGAACGCGAAGCCCGACCGGCCATAGTGGATGAACGCACTCTCGCGCAGCGGCTCGTCGTGCCGGCTCAGCGTCGTCGTGGCGTCGAACCGGCAATGGCGTAGGAGCGGTTCGAAGAGCAGCGTCCCGCCGCCGGGCCCGCGGATCGCGATATCGACGTTGCCGGCACGCGGCCCGAAGACCCTTGGCGCGACCCGGCCCTCGTCGGTCGTTCCGGAGAGCTCGAGGTCGACGCTGACCGGGACGCCGAGCGGGACCCTGGCCGCGGCGGCGATACTCAGGCGCAGGCCAAGCTCCTCGGGCATCGCCTCCTCGTCGGCCCGCTGCTCGAAGGCAGCGCCCGCCTCGAACGGGCTGCCGCCCATGACCACATCCTCGAACAACGCGTGACGCAGATGGACGAGTTCAGGGTCGTCGAAGGCGAACGGGAAGCGGTGCCAGAACCGCTGCCCACCGCCCGGGAACAGGTCTGGGTAGGCCATCCACGTCGCCGACCCCGGGCGGCTCGGTACCGGCGGGCGGGCACGTGACTTCTCGAACGAGTGCTGCAGGTTGAAGACATGCGCGATCTCGTGCACGGACGTGAACAGCTGGATGCGCCGGCGCTGGGGGCTGCTTCCCTTCATGCCCTCGTAGAAGAGGGCGCAGCCCTGGCGCTGAGCGCCAAAGCGGTCGAACATGAGTCCGAACACCATCGGATGTGCCGCGGTGCGATCGCGATCGTGCAGGCGCGCATGCAGCATCCAGACGGCCCACTGCTCGTGCTCGGAGTACAACGAGAAGTGCTGCTCCATCGCGGCATGCAGCTCCGCATCGCTCCACGACGCGTTCGCGTCGACCCGGTCGTCAGCGAGCACGCCGCGCTCGCGGGTTCGGACGAACTCGATCCCGGCCTCCTCGAAGGCGCTGAGATGTGTCATCACGCGCGGCGCGCAGCCGGAGGGCAGCAGGCCGATGTCATATGACTCAAATGGCATCACGCCCTGCTCAACGTCCTCCTCGATGAGGACCTTGCGAAAGCAAGCAGAGACGAACGCGCACTCAAACTGAGCTCGAACCTCGCCCCCAGCCGTGAGGTGGCGCAGCATCGCCGGCGCCGGTGCCGAGCCGTCCGGAACACGCGCGATCGCGATGCTGACAACGGTCGCGTCGCTCGTCCAGCTCGTACGGCCATGTCCGTCGATGGACAGCGTCGAGGGGATGCTCGTGCGACGTGGATCGTCGACGCACATCGAGCCCGCCGGCTCGAGTCCCCCAGCGACGAGCCGGAAGTAGTCCGCGCTGACACGGAGCATCGAGCGCGGCCCGTCGACATCGATGCGCAACTCGACTTGGAAGTCCCCGCTGCGACCGACGTAGCGGCCACTGACGGGGTGCGCGGAGATTGGCGGCATGGGTATGCCTATTAATACCCCTCGAGGCGTCAGCGCAGGCTGCGTGCCAGGCGCGTGGCACCGCCCACGTGCGCCCGCGTCCGCGAGCGCGCTCCCCAGCGCGCGAGCAGCGCGTAGTCGACGAGCACGCCGAAGTAGTCGGCCAGCGGCGCGGGGGCGATCGCCGGCGCGAGCGCCGCGCGGGCGCGCGCGTTGTCGTACGTCGTCGCGATCGCGAAGTACGGCAGATAAGTCTCCGTCGCTCGCAAGAAGCGCCGGCGTTTCGGCAGCGCGCGACACAGCAGCGGGTGCACGACGTGGCGGTACAGACGCGGCGAGATGAG
>JBDSAK010000262.1:0-3597 GCA_039922195.1 Mycobacteriales bacterium | reverse complement strand
ACGGCACTGGTCGACAAGAGCGGGCGCCTCGTCCTCGTGGGCGGCCGACTGGCGGACACCCGCACGGCCGGTCGCGTCAGCGTTGATGCCGGCACCGCAATCGCCGTCTCGGCGCAGAAGTCAGGGGTCCGCCAGGCGAAGGCACCAGCCGGCTCGGCGACCAAGGCCAAGGGCAAGCACTCCTATCCCAACCCCTACGCCCGCGGCCTGGCCGATGCGACCCCGGTCAGCGCCGAGCTGGTCTGGGCAGTGCAAGCGGACCGATCCTTGCGGGCCGCGTGGCTTACCGATGTCGAAGTGTCGAGCCATGCATGGGACAGCGCCCTGATCGACGCGCAGACCGGAGCGGTGCTGCGTCACGAGAGCAACTACCGGCATTCGGGCCCTGAAGGCAACGTGATCCGCGAGGAGCACCCGGACATCGCCGGGGCAGTGCAGCAGACCACGCCGTTCAGCGGCGTCAACGGCAGTTGGGTCGCGGGGACGACCACCAGCGGCAACAACGTCAACGCGTACCTCGACCGCAACGACGACGATCTCAACAACGAATACCAGCCCAACACACCCGGTTCCGGCGACGCGGCCTACCAGCATTTCAACTACGCATTCACGGACGCCTGGCGCGACGCCACCGACGTCACCGACGTAGCAGCACTGGACGCGGACCGCGATGCGATCTTGACCCAGCTCTTCTACTACACCAACGTCATGCACGACTGGCTCTGGGGCTACGGCTTCGACGAGGCGTCCGGCAACTTCCAGGCCGCCAATCCCAGCGGCAACGGCACCGGCGGAGACCCGGTTCTCGCCGAGGGTCAGGACGGCTGGGACTTCGGCTGCGCCGACGGAAACGCCCCCGACCCCGACCGCTGCCTCAACAACGCCAACTTCGGCACCAACGCGACGGACGGCAGCACGGCGCGCATGCAGATGTACGTGTGGGTCAACGGCGGCAATCCCAGTCGAGACGGCTCCATGGACGGCGACGTCATCGCGCACGAATACGGTCATGGCCTGTCCAACCGCCTGGTGCCCGGGGGCATCAGCGGTGGCATCAACCAGGCCGGCTCGATGGGTGAGGGCTGGAGCGACGCTGTCTCGTTCCTCAAGTGGGGTGACGCGGTCGTCGGTGACTACGCCACGAGCAACACGACGACCGGCGTGCGAAGCGTGGCCTACAACAACTCCAACCGCGACTACGCCTCGTACAACACGTCGGTCACCTCTCCACACTTCAACGGCGAGATCTGGGCCAGCATGCTGTACGACGTCCGCGTGCTGCTCGGCATCGACACCACCGCCCAGCTGGTGCTCGACGGCATGCGCAGCACAGCCAACGGGCCCAACGCGACCTTCATCAACGCACGTGACGGCATCCTCGCCGCCGACATGACCAACAACGGCGGCGCCAACCAGTGCGCGATCTGGACGGCGTTCGCCGGCCGCGGGCTCGGCCAGAACGCTGTGTCGGCGGGCTTCCACGCCGCGCAGGTGAACGACACGACCATGCCCCCCGGCTGTCTGCCGACGGCGGACGCGGGCGGTCCCTACAACACCATCGAGGGGACCGATGTTGCGCTGACCGGGTCTGCGTCTGCGAAGGGCACCGACGCCTCCGCGGGAGCGCTGACCACCTACGAGTGGGACCTCGACAACGACGGTGACTACGACGACGCGACCGGCGTCTCGGCGAGCTTCACTGCCGTCGGGCAGGACGGCGTGTCCACGGTTGGCCTGCGGGTCACGGACGCATTCGGTAACACCGATACCGACACGTCGACCGTCACCGTGGCCAACGTCGCGCCCACCGTGTCGATCGATTCGATCACCCCGATCAACGAGTACGGCACGGTGACCGTCACCGGCACGATCAGCGATCCGGGCTGGCTCGACGATCTGTCGGCCACCATCGGCTGGGGCGATGGAGTCGCCGCGGTGGCGTTGACGGGCACCGAGGAGAACTCCAGGCCCAACGCGACGCTGGCGTTCTCGGTCCAGCACCAGTACGGCGACAACGGGACCTTCACGGTCACCGTCACCGGTCTGGACGACGACACGTCGACCGCGGCAACCGCCCCTGCGGTCGTGGCCAACGTCGTTCCGGCGGTAGCGATCGACTCCTCCGGCGAACTGGTGTACGACGGAGTTTCCGCCTTCGTGCTCGAGGCGGGTGAGGACGTAACCGTGCCCGCGACGTCGACCGACCCAGGCAGCGATGACCTGACGCTGAGCTGGGACTGGGACGACGGCACCACGTCTTCGCAGACGTCGCTGGTCAACCCGCCCGCGACCGATCCGGCCAAGAGCCCGAGCGTGCAGCCGCGCGACATCACGCTGGAAGCAGCGCACACGTACGTGGGCGCCTGCCTCTACGACCTCACGGTGACCGCCACCGACGACGATGGCGGCTCCGCCAGTGATGCCGCGGCGATCGTGGTCACCGGCAACGCCGATCGCTCGCGCGGATCGGGCTACTGGCTCAACCAGTACCGGCTCAAGGCGCCGAACAGCTTTACCCCCGCGCAGCTGCAGTGCTACCTGGACATCGCCGGCTACTTCAGCATGGTGTTCCCGTCCGGCATGGTGCGAGCAGATGCGGTGAAGATCCTGCAGGCACCGTCGAAGTCACCGCTCACCATCCTGTTCGACCAGCAGGCGTTGGCTGCCTGGCTCAACTTCGCCAACGATGCGATCAAGCTGGACACCGCGGTCGACACCGATGGCAACGGCACGCTCGACAGCACGTTCGGTGCGGCGATGCTCACCGCCGAGACCGTGCGCATCAACCCGGCGTCGACCTCGGCCCAGGTGAAGGCGCAGAAGAACATCGTGGAGCGGATCGTGCTGCGCGACGGCGGATGACGGATCGGCGCAGGCAGGAGCACGGGGTCGCGCATCGCGCGGCCCCGGCTCTCGCCGCGCTTCTGATGGCGGTTGCCGGCTGCGGTGCGGGCGACGGCGACGCGCCTGGGCAAGGGCCGCCGGCAGGTCCGCAGGCGAACAGCAACACGATGGCGACGCCGGCCGCAACGGAAGCTGTCTCCGCACCAGCAGCGACGTCCGCATCGGCAACGACCCCCGGGGTGGCTACCACCCCCGTAGCGGCAACCATCCCCTCAACGGCTACGGCGTCGTCGAGCCGCTCGGCGACATCCCTGCCGACTGGCTCGGGGTCACCTCGGGTGGCCGGTGCCGGTAAGGACTTCGGCCCGGCCGATGACGGTGTCGTGGTGTCGCTGAAGGTCGGGGAGGCGGCGAGCCTGGTCCTGCCCGACCCCACGGATCCCGACCCGCGCGTGCGCGGCAGCTCGGTCGAATTGGCTGAGCTGATCAACATCGTTGCGAGCGATCATCGCGAGTGGGAGGTGCGCGCGGTCAGAACCGGCACGACCGCAATCACCGGCGACCTGCCCGCGCCGTGGACACTGACGTTCGAAGTGAGGTAACCGTTCAGCAGCCGGTCTTGCCGTCGATGCTCTCGCGAAGCAGGTCGTCGCCTGCAGCATGATGGCGGCGCAGTGAGATCGGTTTGCCGCTGAAGTTCTTCGGCGAGTAGCTCTCGGCGGCGATGTCCTTCACGGCGAGTACTTGATCCAT
>JBDSAK010000261.1:0-6841 GCA_039922195.1 Mycobacteriales bacterium | reverse complement strand
CTACCGAAATCGCCGACTTCTGGACCCGAGGGCCTACAGTGAGCGACATGATCGGCGTCCAGCTCTCCTTCTTCTCGGCTGCGGCGCGCGCCGCACGACCCGAGGATGTCGAGGGACTGCTCTGCGGGCCCGGCCAGATCGTGCGGCAGGGGCAGCTCGCCCGGGTGAGCGTCGTCGTGCTGGCCGAGCGGGCGGAGCCGCTGGCGGCGGCGCTGCGCGAGGCCGGCCTGTCCACCGAGATCGCGCCCGCCCCCGGGGGTGAACTCAGCGTGCGCACCGCTTTCGAGGCCGCGTTGTCCGGCGTCGCCGACGCCTGGTCCGGTGCCGGCGCGAAGCGGGCTCCGGTAGGTCTCACGCTCGACGGCCCGCGGCTGCGGTTCTGGTCGCTGGCCTCGGGGGTGTCGCTGCCGGGCGGTTACCTGCTGGCCCTGGGCCCGAGCGACGAAACCGTCTGGCCGGCCGTCGGCGGCGCCCTCGCCGCCGCCGGGCTGGCGGCAGTATTCGTCGGTCCACGTGCTGACGGGCCGGCGTACCGCGTCACCGGCGTACGCCGGCTCGATCGGCTCCGAGAGCTTGTCGGTGACGCCCCTGACGGCGTCGCCGCGCATTTGTGGCCGTAACGTACGCTCCGGCAGAGGGCACCGGGCGCGTCGTGTATGGTGCGGCGCCCCAAGGCTCGCGGGTGACCACCCGCATCGATCTTTCGTCAACCGAGGAGAACAGTGCCGAGTACTACCGCCGCGGCTGGGCGCGCCAAGCGCGGTCCCGCGAGCAACGGCAGACCGCTGGTCGTGGTCGAGTCGCCCGCGAAAGCCAAGACGATCGCCGGGTTCCTCGGGTCGGGTTTCGTCGTCGAGTCGTCCATCGGACACATCCGCGACCTGCCGCGCAACGCCGCGGACGTCCCCGCCGCGATGAAGGGCGAGGCATGGGCGCGCCTCGGGGTCGACGTGGACAACGGCTTCAAGCCGCTGTACGTCGTGTCGGCTGACAAGAAGCAGCAAGTCGCCAAACTCAAGGCACTCCTCAAGGACGCCAGCGAGCTCTACCTGGCGACAGACGAGGACCGCGAAGGCGAGTCCATCGCGTGGCACCTGCTCGAGGTGCTCAACCCCCGGGTTCCGGTCAAGCGGATGGTGTTCCACGAGATCACCAAGGCCGCCATCGAGCATGCCGTCGACAACTCGCGCGAGCTCGACCGCCGGCTCGTCGACGCGCAGGAGACCCGACGCATCCTCGACCGCCTCTACGGCTACGAGGTCTCGCCGGTCTTGTGGAAGAAGGTCATGCCGAAGCTGTCGGCTGGCCGTGTCCAAAGCGTTGCCACCCGTGTCCTCGTCGAGCGCGAGCGCGCGCGGATGCGCTTCAACACGGCGGGCTACTGGGATCTCGAGGGCACGTTCGATGGACCCCGGCCCGACGCCAACGGCGTCACGTCATTCGAGGCGACGCTCGTCTCCGTCGACGGCCGACGCGTCGCGACCGGCAAGGACTACGGCGAGGACGGCCGCCTCAAGAGCGAGGCCGTCGCGGCCCTGGACGAAGCCGCGGCGCGTGCCCTGACCGCAGCGCTCGTTTCGGCCGACTTCTCGGTCCGCACGGTAGAGGAGAAGCCGTTCAAGCGGTCGCCGTACCCGCCGTTCATGACATCGACCTTGCAGCAGGAGGCCGGCCGCAAGCTGCGATTCAGCGCCCAACGGGCGATGTCGATCGCGCAGCGGCTGTACGAGAACGGCTACATCACGTACATGCGCACCGACAGCACGACGCTGTCGGAAACCGCGCTGACCGCTGCACGGGCGCAGGCCAGATCGCTGTACGGCGACGCCTACGTCCCTGCGCAACCGCGGCAGTACCTCAAGAAGGTCAAGAGTGCGCAGGAAGCGCACGAAGCCATCCGCCCGGCGGGCGACACCTTTCGTACCCCCGACCAGGTGGCCCGCGAACTCGGCACCGACGAGCTGCGGCTCTACGAGCTGATCTGGAAGCGCACCGTCGCATCGCAGATGACCGACGCGACCGGACAGAGCATGCAGGTGCGACTTGGCGCGCGCGCCGCTTCCGGCACGGACGCCGAGTTCGCCGCCAGCGGCAAAGTCATCACGTTCCCGGGATTCCTGCGCGCGTACGTCGAAGGCGCTGACGATCCAGACGCCGAGCTCGAGGATCGTGAGGTCCGGCTGCCGCCGCTCACAGCGGGCGATCCGCTGACGGTTGCGGGGATCGAGGCAAAGGGGCACACGACCCAGCCGCCGCCGCGCTACACCGAGGCCTCGCTGGTCAAGGCGCTCGAGGAGATGGGTGTCGGCCGGCCGTCGACGTACGCCTCGATCATCGGCACCGTGCAAGACCGCGGCTACGTGTGGAAGAAGGGGACCGCGCTCATCCCCTCGTTCATCGCGTTCGCCGTCATCGGGTTGCTCGAGCAGCACTTCGACAAGCTCGTCGACTACAACTTCACCGCGAGCCTCGAGGACGACCTCGACGAGATCGCCAATGGTCGCGGTGACGCCGGCGAATACCTGCAGCGGTTCTACTTTGGCGACGGCGCCGACGGTTTGAAGGCGATGGTGTCCGAGCATCTGGGCGAGATCGATGCCCGCGAGGTCAACTCGATCACCGTCGGTCAGGACGCGGACGGCAACGACCTCGTCGTGCGTGTCGGGCGGTACGGGCCCTATCTGCAGCGCGGCGACGACCGCGCGTCGGTTCCCGAAGACCTGCCCCCCGACGAGCTCACCCTGGCGAAGATCGAGGAACTGCTCAGCGCACCCAGCGGTGACCGAGCGCTCGGGACGCACCCCGAGCTCGGCCTCGAGGTCGTGGCGAAAGCCGGTCGCTACGGCCCCTATGTGACGACCGTCGTACCGGAGGGCACCAAGGCCGAGCCGCGAACCGCCTCGTTGTTCAAGGACATGTCCCTGGACACCATTGATCTGGACGCCGCGGTGAAGCTGCTGACGTTGCCGCGCGTGGTCGGAGTCGACCCAGCCGACGGTGCGGAAGTCATTGCGTCGAACGGCAGATACGGCCCGTACATCAAGAAGGCCGCCGACTTCCGCAGTCTGGACGCCGAGGATCAGCTGTTCACCATCACGATTGACGAGGCGCTCGCGATCTACTCGCAGCCCAAGCAGCGCCGAGGCCAGCGCGCGGCTGCGGCGCCTCCGCTCAAGGAGCTCGGCAGCGATCCTGTGAGCGAGAAGCCGATCGTGGTCAAGGAGGGCCGATTCGGCCCCTACGTGACTGACGGCGAGACCAACGCCTCGCTGCGCAAGGAGGACTCGATCGAGTCCATCACCACGGAGCGGGCGGCCGAGTTGATCGCGGATCGCCGCGCGCGGGGTTCGGCCACGCCGCGCAAGGCGGTCCGTCGCGCACCCGCCAAGAAGGCCGCCGCGAAGAAGGCCGCCGCCAAGAAGCCGGTCGCCAAGAAGCCGCCAGCGAAGGCCCCATCGCCCAAGAAGGGCTGACGGCGAAGCAGCCCGCTGGTCCACCGCGGTTTAGAGTTACCTACCAGCGCCGCTGCTGAGCGCATCGTTTGCGCCACGCGCGCGCGAGCCCGTCACCCACCGCTTGGAGGGCACCGTCTCCGCGACCGACCCGGTTTCGCCGCCGGCGTTGCCTGAGATGGCCGCCGGCAACCGGCCGTTGGCGGGCGACGTCCGCGGGGTGCTGAGCCATCTGCCCTTCCGCCGCTTGTGGATTGCCCTGAGTTTCTCGAGTCTCGGGGACTGGCTCGGCTTTCTCGCGACGACGGCGCTCGCTGCCGAGCTCACCGGTGACGATCAGGCCAAAAGTGCCTACGCCATCAGCGGCGTGTTCTTCTTCCGGCTGCTGCCCGCGCTGGTCATCGGTCCGTTCGCAGGAGCATTCGCAGATCGCTTCGACCGCCGCAAGCTGATGGTCGTCTGCGACCTGTCGCGGTTCGTCGTCTTCGCGTCGATCCCTCTCGTCCGCAACCTCGCGTACCTGCTCGTCGCATCGTTCCTCGTGGAAGCCATCAGCCTGTTCTGGATCTCGGCGAAGGAAGCATCTGTCCCCAATCTGGTGCCCGAGGAGAAACTCGAGGCGGCGAATCAGCTCGGTTTGATCACCGCGTACGGCACCGCGCCGGTTGCCGCGGCGGTGTTCATCGCGCTCGCCGTCATCGCGCGGCTGCTCGGGGCGGCCAACCTGCCCTTCTTCGACACGAATCGCGTAGATCTCGCGCTCTACGTCAACGCTGCGACGTTCCTGTTCACCGCCTGGATCGTCTGGCAGATGCACGACTCGATCGGCCACGCGAAGCGCGCGGTGGCCGTTGACGATGACGACACCGTCGAAAAGCAGTCGCTGTTCAAGTCCATCGGCGAAGGATGGCGTTTCGTCGGCCAGAGCCCGCTGATGCGGGGCCTCGTGTTCGGCATCCTGGGTGCCTTCGCCGCCGGCGGCGTCGTGATCGCCCTCGCCAAGCCGTTCGTCGTCGTGCTCCATGGAGGCAACGCCGGCTACGGCCTGCTTTTCGGCGCGGTATTCACCGGACTCGCGCTCGGCATGGCGGCCGGCCCGCAGTTGCTCGCGGACTTCTCACGGAAGTCGCTCTTCGGACTGTCCATCATGGCCGCCGGCGTGACGCTGATGATCAACGCGGTGCTGCCGAACCTGATCTTCGTCATCACCGCCACGCTGCTTGTCGGCGCGTTCGCCGGAATCGCGTGGGTGACCGGCTACACGATGCTCGGTGCCGAGGTCGCCGACGAACTGCGCGGCCGCACCTTCGCATTCGTCCAGTCACTCGTCCGCGTTGACATGCTCGTCGTACTCGTCGCGGCGCCGCTCGTCGCGGGGCGCATCGGGTTCAGCGAGATCCGCATCGGCCATGCCGAGATCCGCAGCGACGGGGTGACGCTGACGCTGTTCGCAGCCGGCGCAATCGCTGCGCTGGTCGGCCTGCTGGCCTTCCGCGAGATGGACGAGCACGCCGCTGCGCCGCTGTTGCAGCAGATTCGGCGCGCGCTGCGCCCCGATTCGTCCGCGCAGATGCCGCATTACCCCGGGCTGTTCATTGCCTTCGAGGGCGGCGAGGGCGCGGGCAAATCGACCCAGGTCGAACTGCTCGCGCAGTGGCTCGAGGACGCCGGGCTGCGCACCGTCATCACGCGAGAGCCCGGTGGGACCGCGCTCGGCCGGGAGGTACGCCGGGTGCTGCTCGACCGGGCGACCACGGGGCTCAGCCCGCGAGCCGAGGCGCTGCTCTATGCCATGGACCGTGCGCAGCACGTCGCAGAGGTCATGCGGCCGGCGTTGCACCGCGGCGACGTCGTCATCACCGACCGGTACGTCGACTCGACGCTGGCGTACCAGGGCGGCGGGCGTGAACTGTCGCAGGGGGAGCTGTCGCGCTTGTCGAAATTCGCGACCGGCAATCTCGTCGCGGACCTGACGGTATTGCTCGACATCGACCCGAGGGTCGGACTGTCGCGGATCACCGACGAGCCAGACCGCATGGAGGCCGAGGAGATCGGTTTCCACGACCGTGTGCGCGAAGCATTCACCGAACTGGCGGGCCGCGCGCCGCACCGCTACTTGGTCGTCGATGCGAGCAAGGCTCCCGCCGACGTGCAGCAGCAGATTCGCTCACGGGTGGCGCGGCTGATCCCGAGCGACGCCATGAATCGAGTCGAGCCCGCACCGGTGGCCGCGGTGAGCGAGCCGGTCGGCCGCGCGTGAGCGTCTTCGACGACCTCGTCGGCCAGGCCGCGGTGACTGAGATCCTGACGGCCGCCGTCGCGGGTGATGGCATGTCGCACGCCTGGATGTTCACCGGGCCGCCGGGTTCCGGGCGCTCGGTCGCGGCGCGTGCGTTCGCAGCCGCACTGCAGTGTGCTGACGGCGGGTGCGGGCACTGTGCGCAATGCGCGCAGGTGTTGGCTCGCACGCATCCAGACGTCGTCTTCGTGACACCGGCGGGACTGTCCATATCAGTCGACGAAGCACGCGACGTCGTGCACCGGGCGGCGATCTCCGCGTCGGGTGCCCGTTGGCGCATCGTGCTCATCGAGGACGCCGACCGGCTCACCGAGCGCGCGGCAAACGTGTGGCTCAAGGCGATCGAGGAGCCGGTAGCGGGATCGGTATTTCTGTTGTGCGCGCCCAGTGCTGACGACCTGCCCCCGACCATCAGGTCGCGGTGCCGGCTGGTCACCCTGCGGTTGCCGACCGCGGACGACGTCGCGGCTGTGTTGATGCGGCGCGACGGCGTCGACGACTCGATGGCGAGATGGGCGGCAGGCGCCTCGATGGGTCACGTCGGCCGCGCTCGCGCGCTTGCGCTCGACGAGGCCGCCCGAGCCGAACGCAAAGCCGTGCTCGACCTGCCCCGGCGGCTCACCACGGTCGGCGACGCGCTGGCCGCAGCGGCCGAGCTCGTCGCTGACGCCGAGGAGTCCTCCGATCGGGGGACGTCGGCGGCCGCGAAAGCGGAGACCGAGGCGTACGCGGCTGTGACGGGCAAGGGCCGCGGCACCGGCGCGTTGTTCTCCGACCTCGCCAGGCGCCAGAAGTCACGGGAGACGAGGGCTCGCCGGGACACGCTCGACCGGGCACTCGTCGACCTCGCCGCGTTGTACCGCGACGTGCTTGCCGTGCAGTTCGGCGCCGGCGACAACTTGGTCCACGGCGATCAGGTCGTCCTGATCCGCCGCCTGGCCGAGAACTCCACCCCGGCGTCGTCGATCCGCCGCGCCGACGCCGTACTCGCGTGCCGGGAAGCGCTCGACCTCAACGCCAACGTTCTGCTCGCCGTCGAAGCGTTGGCGCTAAGCCTGCGGGCCGGCTGACACCGGTTGTGTCGCGCGCC
>JBDSAK010000260.1:0-16786 GCA_039922195.1 Mycobacteriales bacterium | reverse complement strand
GGCGTACCTGAAGAAGCTGACCGACGCGAACGTGCTGCCCGAGCCGGGGGTGGGCGGGGAGCTGCTCGCGGCGCTTCGCGGCGATTGCCACACACACTCGGACTGGTCGGACGGGGGATCGCCGATCCGCGAGATGGCGGAGGCCGCGCGCGAGATCGGTCACGAGTACGTCGTGCTGACCGACCACTCGCCACGGCTCACGGTGGCCAACGGGCTCTCGGTCGAACGACTGCTCGAGCAGCTCGACGTCGTTGCGGCGATCAACGAAGAATTCGCGGCCGAGGCAGCGGCGGGCGCAGCAAAGCCGTTCCGCGTTCTCACCGGCATCGAGTGCGACATCCTGGACGACGGCTCGCTCGACCAGACCGATGAGATGCTCGGCCGGCTCGACGTCGTCGTCGCCAGCGTGCACAGCAAGCTGCGGATGGACCGCGACGCGATGACCGAGCGGATGGTCAACGCTGCCGCCAACCCGCACACCAACATCCTTGGCCACTGCACCGGCCGGCTCGTCACCGGACGCGGACGGCCGGAATCACAGTTCGACGCGGAGCTCGTCTTCGAGGCCTGCCGTCAGTTCGGCACCGCTGTCGAGATCAACTCGCGGCCCGAACGTCTCGACCCGCCCCGGCGGCTCTTGTCGCTGGCCGTCGAGATGGGGTGCGATTTCTCCATCGACACCGACGCGCACGCGCCCGGTCAGCTGACCTGGCAGCCGTTCGGCTGCGCGCGGGCCGCAGAGTGCGGCGTACCGGTGGATCGGGTCATCAACAGCAAGCCGATGGACGAGCTGCTGGTCTGGACGCGCGGCTAGCGGGAGTCGGGGTCGATCGCGGGGGCCTGCCGCTGGCGAGGGATGAGTCCGGCAATCGGCTCGTGGAGCACGCGGAACGACTCGTCGTCGATGGCGTCGCGCACGAGCATTGCGTAGACGCCGCCGAGGCAGTAGGAGAGCAACTGAATATCCTCGTCGGTGCCGGCGCGTCCGGTGCAGGCCGGGCAGCGGGCGCTGTAAGCCTCGGTTGCGGTACGCCGCGCCAGGCGCCACAGCCGCCGGCGCCGGGTGACGACCGCGGCTTCCCAGGCGGCGTCAAGGGCTGCAGAGTGCGCGACCGGGTCGGTGCCCGCGGAACGATCGGTGACCGACTGCCAGAGCAGCTGGCCGAGTTCGTCGTGGCAGCGCCCGGCGAGTGAGGGCAGCAACCGGAAGAGCCGGGCGATGTCGCCCCGGTCGGGGCCGAAGTCGGGCTCGGCGAACGAGTTGGTCGGAAAAATCGATCGCCAGGGGCGCAGCAGCTCGGCGTGCTCGCTGCGGCTGAGTACCGGCTGCGCGTATGCGGCTGCGATGGCATCGCGAATTGCTTTGAGGGCGACTACTGTCACCGTCGGTTCGACCGTCAGGTATTCGGCCGAGCCGTCCAGGTCTTCCGCGAACAGGAACGACACGCTGTCGAAGGCCGCCAGGACTTCGAGGATCAATGGGGAGTCTGGGGAGAGGGCTTTGCTGCGGGCACGCGAGACCACGTCGGTGTTGACCCAGCGGTCGGCGAGCACGGGCAGTTGCTCGTCGCCCAAGTGGATCATCTGCGCCAGCACGCCGAAGATCTCCCCGCGATTGGGGTGGTCCTCTGTTCGGTGCAAGGTCGGAGCGCTCACAGGTCTCCTGCCGGTCGGTCCCGTCATGCACAGCTATCGACTGATTTCGCGGATGGCTGAACGGCCGTGGCAGCCATCCTCTCCTGAGATCCCGACGACACGCGCGAGCCGCGGCGGGGTGGCCCGAAAAATGGTCACTTCCGACTACGCGCGGCTGCGCCTTCCCGGCCGGTAGGGCCTGCGCCGTGCCGTCCGATGTGCCCGGTATCCGGGTCCTGCGATCCGCGGATCGCTTCGTCACCCGAGGTCTCGGTACCGTCTCCCGCCACTGCTTCTCGTTCGGCGAACACTACGACTCGGACAACGTCGCCTTCGGGAACCTCGTCGCGGTCAACGAGGAATCGCTGGCCAACGGCGCAGAGTTCGCCGAACACCGACATGCGGGCGTGGACATCGTCACCTGGGTCGCCCAGGGACGCGTCGAGCATTCCGACTCCGCCGGCCGGATCGGCCTGACGCAACCCGGCGTCGTACGGATGATCGGATCCGGTTCCGGCGTGCGCCATCGCGAGCGCAACGCGGGGGAGGGCGCGTGCCGTTTCGTGCAGTCCTGGCTGGCGGCGGACGCGAGCGCACCGCCGACGTACGAGCAGGTCGACGTCTCCGGGGATCTCGCGCGTGGTGGGGTCGTTCTCTTGCTCGAGCGGGCCGGATCCAGCATGTACGGCGGGGTGCTCGGGCCCGGTGTCATCGCGGACATGCCGGCCGACGACCTGATCCACGTTTTCGTGGTTCTTGGCTCGGTGTCGCTCGACGGCTTTGGAGTCCTGGAGCAGGGCGACAGTGCCAGAATCGCTTTCGTCCGTCAGCCGGCAGTCACCGCGGGTGGGCTCGGCGCGGAACTGCTCGTCTGGGGCCTGGCCGCTCCCTAGACGATCGCCGTACCGATGAGGCCGTTGCGCGACACGAGCGCTGCGAGCGCTTCCTCGTCGAGAGCGTCGCTATCCGCCGGCCGTTGGGGGAGCACCATGTACCGGGTCAGCGCGGACGAGTCCCACACCACGATCTCCGTGCTGTCCGGCAGCGTCAGGCCGAACTCGTCGAGTACGCCGCGCGGATCGCGCACGACCCGGGATCGATACGCCTCGCTCTTGTACCAGGACGGCGATGGCCCCAGGAGCGCAACCGGGTAGCACGAGCACAGCGTGCACACCACGACGTTGTGCACGTCAGCTGTGTTGTCGACGACGCGCAGCCGCCGCACGTCGGGGCCGTCGCCCATCGACAGGCCGATCTCGCGCACCGTGGTGTTCGCGTCTTTCAGCAGCCGGTCGCGGAAATCGTCGTCCTTCCAGGCTCGGGCGACGATGCGCGCACCGTTCGCCGGGCTTGCCCGGTCGAGAAACTCTGCCAGCACCGCGTCGATGTCGGCATCCTTGATCAGGCCGCGCGTCTCGAGGAGCGCCTCGAAGGCGCGCACCTGCCGCGAGAGAACGGCGTCCGCGTGGTCGTCGCTCACCCGACCGCCTCGAGGTAGCTCTCCCACAGATTGAGAACCACGGCGTGCGAGCCCTCGCCCCACAGGTCGCGGGCGTCGAAGCGAACGCTGTAGACCGCCTCGACCTGCGCGCCAGGCGCGTAGGCATTGACGTCCGGGAGCGCCCACGTGCCCTCGCGTTCGACGACCGTTCCGATCCGGCCGCGGGCGTACCGGGGCACGCGGGTGTGGTGCGTTGGGTCGGTGATCCGGGTCAGGACGTGGTCACCCGGCGAGAACGGCATCGATGTCCTCCCGGGTCAGCACGCCCTTCTCGACGAGCAGAGTTCGCAGCGCGAAGAACCAGCGCTCGTAGTACGACGCAGCCAGATAGTCGGCAGGCGACATCCGCTCGATGGCGTCGCGGAACTCGTCGGTGTTGAAAAGACCTTGTTCGTCCAGGATCGATTCGAGCGCGAAGACGTGCGCCTCCCAGTCGTCGTGGAACGGCGCTGGGTCATCGCGCGGATCAACCGCGCCGAAACCCTCCATGCCGCCGACGTCGTTCATCCGGCTCATCGGCCCATGCTACGCCGGCGGCGCGGGTCAGCTTGTGGAGAACGCGTTCCCGCGGAAACGCCATGAGCGATTTCCGTGGTGCGCCGGTCGGTCGTGACGCGCGGCAGCCGGCGCAGCAGCTGACCCAGCGCTCCGGCCGCGCGATCGCGCCGCCAGGCCGCGACGACGACGACGTACACCTGCGGTCCGGCGATCGGCCGCCAGACGACGTTGCTGTGCGCGAAGGAGGCCACCTCGCTGGCGAGTTTCAACGACACTGCTGTGCCCGTCGCAACGAGCCGCAGCGACGCATCGACGGCGCCGGACGCTGACTCGTAGGTGACACCGGCTCCGGTGAAGCCGCGCGCGGCGAGCGCCCCGAACAAGTCGTCGTGCATCTGCGGATCGGCTGCGCGCGCAAACGTCACGAGCGGCTTGCCGTTCAGCGCCTCCGGCGGCACCTCGGCGAGCCGGCACAAGGGGTGGGCTGCGGGTAGCGCAACGCCGACTGGTTCGCGGGCGACCACCCGTGTCGCAATACCCGGGGCCCGTTGTGCCGTGCGCAGTAGGACCAGGCTCAGACCCCCGTCGAGGTCGAGGACGTCAGGCAACCGGGGACTGGGCGGCAATGTGCGGAGCGAGACTTCCAGGTCAGGCAGTTCGTCGCGGACGCGTTCGAGCAATGCCGGCACCAGGTCGGGTGGCAGGGCGGGCACCGCGCCGATCGTGAGCCGGTGCCGGTCCGCCTCCTTGAGCCGGCGCATCACCGTCCGCGCGCCGTCGAGGCGTCCCACGACAGCGCGCGCCTCGACGAGCAGGACAGCTCCGGCTGCCGTCAGTACCACCCTGCGATTGGAGCGCTCGAGCACAGTCAGGCCGAGCTCGCGCTCGAGCCCCTTGATGGTCTGGCTCACTGCGGGTTGCGCCACATGCAGCCGCTCCGCAGCGCGGCCGAAATGCAGCTCTTCCGCGACGGCGATGAAGCACCGGAGCTGCCGGATGTCCACGGCTGCCAATGATAAGCGCAACTTCTCGATCGACAAGCGCTACGTCTTGGACGGCGGGCTCTCGCGCCGCCAAGACTGGAGCTCTCAGCAGACAACGGAGGTCACGATGACAACGATCGAGAAGCACACCGCAGTGCGGCTGCACCGGGAGGTTCGCGGACAGGGTCCGGCAGTGCTGCTGATCGCGGGTACGCCGGGTGACGGGGGTCAGTTCGACGCGCTCGCCCAGGAGCTGGCCGGATCGCACACCGTGATCACCTACGACCGCCGCGGCACGTCGCGCAGCCCGGAGCCGCAGGAGTGGACGGTGACATCGGTGGCCGAGCACGCCGAGGACGCAGCGGCTCTCGTCGCGGATGAGACCGCGGGTCCGGCGCTGGTCTACGGCACCAGCAATGGTGCTGCCGTTGCCCTGGAGCTGGCCGTCCGGCACCCCGAGCAGGTGAGCGCAGTCATCCTCCACGAGATGCCGCTGCTCACGGTCGTGGCCGACCCGCAGCCCGTGGCCGACGCGATGGGCGCTGTCATCGGGGCTGCGATGGAGCAGGGCGGCCCGGTCGCCGCGCTCGAGGCCTTCCTGCGGATGGCCTTCGGCGACCCGGTGGTCGACGGCTGGAATCCGGCGCTGCGGCACCGCCTTCTCGCCAACGCAAGCATGGCATTCGGCATCGAGTTGCCGGCGTTCCAGAGCTACCGTCCCGACGAGAGCCAGCTCGCAGAGGTGACCGTTCCAGTGCACGTGCTCGTCGGTCGGGACCAGGCGCAACCGTTCTTCCTCGAGGCGGCTGACTGGCTGGCGCAACGGCTTCAAACGGTCATCACTCGGTCACCCGGGGGCCATGGGGCGCACTTCACCTGCCCGCGCGAGCTGGCGGCCACTATCGGCGCGATCGGGATGCAGCGCTGACAACTGTTCCCCCCGTCGTGGGCGGCCCGACGAAACCGCGCCCATCCAGCGCGACGACACCCGGGCGCTCGCCGACCCGGACAGGGTTCGACCGACCCCTCCTGAACTCACCGAGGTTGGGCCGATTCGGGGTGCTCTCAGGTGCCGGGGTTGTTGCCCTCGACGGACGCTGCTCCCTCGACCTGCTCGTTGAGCAGTTGGTAGCGCTGGATCGCCTGGGTGACCACCTCGGGCTTGACCTCGCCGCGCCGAGCCAGCGACTCGAGCACGGCGACGGTGATGCTCTCCGGGTCGATGTGGAAATGCCGGCGCAGCGCCGCCCGGGTGTCCGAGCGACCGAAACCGTCGGTGCCGAGTGAGCTGTAATCGCCCGGGACCCAGCGCGAGATCTGGTCCGGAACGGTGCGCATCCAGTCGCTGACCGCGAGGAACGGGCCGCCGGCCTGGCTGAGCGCCTGCGCGACGTACGGCGTACGCGCAGCATCTTCGGGGTGCAGGAGGTTGTGCTCCTCGCACTCGATCGCGTCGCGGCGCAGTTCGTTCCACGAGGTCACCGACCAGACGTCGGCGGAGACGCCCCAGTCCTCGGCGAGCATCCGCTGCGCCTCGAGCCCCAGTCGTACCGCAATGCCGGACGCGAGGATCTGCGCCTTGTGCTCGAGGTCGGCGGCACCTTCCTGGAAGCGGTAGATGCCGCGCAGCACGCCCTCTTCGAGCCCCCACATGTCCGGCGCGGCCGGCATCAGGTAAGGCTCGTTGTAGAGGGTGATGTAGTAGAAGACGTCCTCCGGCTTGTCGCCGTACATCCGGCGAAGGCCGTCCTTGATGATGAACGCCGTCTCGTACGCCCACGCGGGGTCGTACGCGACGCACCCCGGATTGGTCGACGCGAGCAGCAGCGAATGCCCGTCCTGGTGCTGCAGGCCTTCGCCGTTGAGCGTCGTACGGCCGGCCGTCGCGCCGAGCAGGAAGCCACGGCCCAGCTGGTCGGCGAGCTGCCACATCTGGTCGCCGGTGCGCTGGAAGCCGAACATCGAGTAGAAGATGTAGATCGGGATCATCGGCTCGCCGTGCGTCGCGTAGGACGACGACGCGGCGATCATCGACGCCATTGACCCGGCCTCGTTGAGGCCCTCGTGCAGAATCTGCCCGTTCTTCTTCTCCTTGTAGGACAGGAGAAGTTCGCGGTCGACCGCGTCGTACGTCTGGCCGTACGGCGAGTAGATACCGAGCGACGGGAACAGCGAGTCCATGCCGAACGTGCGGGCCTCGTCCGGGATGATCGGGACGAAGCGCGCGCCGATGCTTTCGTCGCGGACGAGATCCTTGAACAGCCGGACGAAGGCCATAGTCGTGGCGACGAGCTGCTTGCCCGAGCCCTTCATCATGTCGTCGTACATAGAGTTGTCCGGCAGGGTCAGCGGCTTGCTGGCTACCTGGCGCTTGGGTAGGAAACCGCCGAGCGCGCGCCGGCGCTCGAGCATGTACTGGACCTCGTCGCTGTCCTTGCCCGGGTGCGCGTACGGCGGCAGCTCGCCCTCGAGCGCCGAGTCCGGGATCTCCAGGTAGAGACGGTCCCGGAAACGCTTGAGGTCGGCCTTGGTGAGCTTCTTCATCTGGTGCGTCGAGTTGCGAGCCTCGAACTCGTCGATCGTCCAGCCCTTGATCGTCTGCGCGAGGATGACCGTGGGCTGGCCGACGTGCTCGGACGCGGCCTTGAACGCGGCGTACACCTTGCGATAGTCGTGGCCGCCGCGCGACAGCTTGGTCAACTGGTCGTCGGACAGGTGTTCGACCAACTTGCGCAGCCGCGGGTCGGGGCCGAAGAACTTCTCCCTGATGTAGGCGCCGCTCTCGATCGAGTACGTCTGGAACTGACCGTCCGGCGTGCTGTTCATCGCGTTGACGAGTACGCCGTCCACATCGCGGGCGAGCAGCTCGTCCCAGTCGCGTCCCCAGACGACCGTGATGACGTTCCAACCGGCGCCACGGAAGTACGACTCGAGCTCTTGCATGATCTTGCCGTTGCCGCGCACCGGGCCGTCGAGGCGCTGCAGGTTGCAGTTGACGATGAAGGTCAGGTTGTCGAGCTCTTCGCGCGCCGCGACGCCGATGGCGCCGAGCGACTCGGGCTCGTCCATCTCGCCGTCGCCGAGGAACGCCCAGACCTTGCTCTTGGACGTGTCCTTGATGCCGCGTGCCTGCAGGTATCGGTTGAACCGCGCCTGGTAGATCGCGCCGATCGGGCCGAGGCCCATGGACACGGTCGGGAACTCCCAGAAGTCCGGCATGAGTCGGGGGTGCGGGTAGGACGACAGGGGGGTGTCGCTCGAATCCTGGCGGAAGCTGTCGAGGTGGTGTTCGGTCAGCCGGCCCTCGACGAATGCACGCGCGTACATCCCGGGGGAGGCGTGGCCTTGGAAGTAGATCTGGTCGCCGGAGCCGTCCTCGTCCTTGCCTCGGAAGAAGTGGTTGAAGCCGACTTCGTACAGGCTCGCCGACGACGCGTACGTCGCAATGTGGCCGCCGACGCCGAGGCCGGGTCGGTTCGAGCGGCTGACCATGACGGCAGCGTTCCAGCGGATGTAGGCGCGGATCCGGCGTTCGAGGTGCTCGTCGCCCGGAAACCACGGCTCGGCCTCGGGCGGGATCGTGTTGACGTAGTCGGTGCTGCGCAGTGCGGGGACGCCGACGTGCTGCTCCCGTGAACGTTCGAGCAGCTTGAGCATGAGGTAGCGCGCTCGCTCCCGGCCGTGCCGCGCGATGACCTGGTCGAGGGACTCGACCCACTCCGAGGTCTCTTCGGGGTCGATGTCAGGGAGCTGGCTCGGCAATCCGTCGCTGATGACGGGCTGGCGATCGCTACTCGGTGCCAATGTCTTTACTCCCATGTCGGATGGCGCCGGAGCGTCTTTGTAGGACTCCGGGCAGTGTCGCCTTGGATGTAGGCACAGCCACGACCACTCCGGAATGCGGAGCCGCCTAAGAGAAGAGTAGAGCCGTGAAGACAGTCGTCCTACAGGTGAGCACCGGCCGGAGCCCCACTGTGCTCAATCTCACGCGCGAATGTGCCCGCTTCGTCGCCGGCGAGGGCGACGGTTTGCTGAGCGTCTTCGTGCCGCACGCCACCGCGGGCGTCGCCGTCCTCGAGCTGGGCGCCGGCTCAGACGACGACCTGCTGAGGGCCCTCGAATCGGTCTTGCCCGCCGACTCGCGGTGGGCTCATCGGCACGGTTCAGCCGGCCATGGTCGCGACCATGTTCTGCCGGCGTTCATCGCGCCATCGATCGTCGTACCGGTGCTGGACGGCCAGCTGGCCCTCGGCATCTGGCAATCGATCGCATTGGTGGACACGAACGGCGACAACCCCGACCGCGAGGTCCGCCTCTCAATGCTTGGGAACTGAATCGCTCGGGCGTCGTGGGGCTTGGCACGGTGGACCTCAAGATCACTTTCCGCGGGGCCGATGAGGTAGTCCAGCCGTTCTCGGGGGAATCTGCATGCGAACTTTCGGTCTGTTGGCCGCGCGCCGATCACGGCGCCCTGGTCGGCGAGCAATCTCCGTCGGGACGGCAGCGCTGCTTGCAACGGCGGTCCTCGGCGCCAATGCGGCGTACGCGACGGTCGTCGCTCTTGACGGCGGCGGCGCCCAGCCCGAGGACGTCCTGCCGTCGACGGTGCTCGCACTTGCCAAGGTCGACATGGACCCGGCGTTCGGGCAGAAGCGCGCGTTGCTGCAGCTGAGCCGCAAGTTCCCCAAGAGCAGCGCGACGACGACCGGCGGCCTCAAGGACAACCTGCTTCGCAGCGTCTTCGACGGCAGCGATTTCAACTACGAGCGGGACATCAAGCCGTGGGTCGGCCAGCGCGCTGCTGTCGGAGCCATCGCCGATGCGACAGCCGATTCCGGATTCAGTGCCATCGCGGCCATCCAGTACAACGACGCAGCAGTTGCTCGGGAGGGCCTGAAGCGCATCACCGCGGCGCAGGTGCGTGCCCGTAGCCAGAACCGGCTGTTCTTCGCCCGCAAGAACGGCTACGTGCTCGTCGCGGAGACGCAGGCGCACATCGATGCTGCCTTCAGCTCGACGCAGCCGCTGTCGTCCGTCGACGGCTATCGCGAAGCGATGGCGTCGCTCAGCGGAGATCAGATCGCCACCGCCTGGGTCAACCTGCGGGCGACTTTCCTCGCGACCCCGGCCGAGGACCGCAAGCTGGTGCCGGTGTTCAGCAGCCTCAAGCGGGTTCCGACCGGGCACTTCGTCGTCGGGTTGCATGCCGCATCGTCCTACCTCGAGGTGCAAGGCAAGGCGGTCGGCACCAATGAGGAGACCGACCTGAACATGTACGGCGGCGTCGGACTCGGGCCCGGAGCGAACCTCCTGGCGAACTACCCGGCCGATACCTGGGCGGCCATCGACATGACCGGTCTCGGGGACGCGCTCGTGCGCTACTACCACTCGAGCGGGCTCGACAAGGACCCGGATGTTGCGGCCGCGGCTGAGGAATACGGCATCACGTTGCCCGCCGACATCAAGACGCTGTTCGGTGACGAAACGGCTGTCGGGGTGTTCGGCAACGGTGACGGGATTCAGGTCGTCATGCGGGTCCTCAGCACGACGCCCTCGGCGTCAGCGGGCGTCGCGACGAAGATCCTCACGGCCGGCGGCGGATCGCGTTCGCAGATCTCCGGCCTCGTCCGTACCGAGAAGGACGGGTACTTCGTCGGTAGCTCGAAGGCAGCGGTCGTGAAGGCTGCGACGACGACGGCGCATCTCGGCGAGACCGTCAGTTTCCGGCGGGCGCTGCCGGAAGCGGCCGGAGCGGGCATCTCGGTCTACATCAACGTGCAGGGGACGATGCGCGCCTTCGAAGCCGACGCCGCAACGCGGTACGAATATCGGTACGTCGACGCGTTCGGCTTCACGATGAACCCGGCGACCAAGTCCTTCCGGATGCGGCTGACCGTCAAATAGCCCGTTGCGGTGGATGATCTCCGCATGCAGCAGCAGCAGCGTGCGTCGTGGAAGTGGGTGGCGGCGTTCGCGCTCGCGGTCATCGTCGGGCACCACGTCGGCACGATCGCCAAACCGCTCGGGGGCCTCGGCGACGCCGACTGGGCCGACTGGATCGACGTACTCGTGCCGTACGTCGTCCTGTCCTGCGCGGCGATGGCGCTGCGGCGGGTGGGCGCCGGGCGGTCCACCTGGGTGCTGTTCGCGATCGGCGCGGTGATGTACACGCAGGGCCACGGCATTCACCTCGCCGCGAACTCGATCGCCAACGTGGACCCCGGCGAACGAGCGCACCTGTGGGACGAGGTCGTCGGGCACTACGTTTGGTACGCCGGCTGGGTCGTCGTCGTCGCGGCTCTCGGTCGCGCGATGGTGACGCGGGAGACCGCCCGCGGCTGGTCGTGGTACGTCGTCGCCGCGCTGTACGGCCTGACGTGGATGACCAACACCGTCGAGGGCGGGACGCCCGTACTCGGGCTCATTGTCGCCGTGGCGTTCACTGCTTGGGGGGCGCTGCACCGCGACCGCGGCGGCCGTCAGTTGATGGCGGCCTACGGGATAGCGCTCGCGCTGCTACTTGTCTTCGGCGTCTGGCAGCGGGGCTTCCCGCAGTTCACCGAGCTCGGCTGGATCTAGCCGTCACGTCGACGCGACGAGTTCCACCTCGAACCCGTGCGAGTTCTCCAGGTAGGCGGCGTAGTGCTCAGGACCGCCGGCGTAAGGGTGCCGGTCGGCGTACATCAGCGACCAGCCGTTGCCGGGCGCCGCAGCGACGAGCCGATCGACGTCGTCGCGTGACCCGGCATGGAAGGCCAGATGGTTGAGTCCCGCCCGCGTGCGGTCATACTGACCGGCGATGTCCGGGGACTGCTCGAGGACGATGTACGTCGCCTTGAGCCGCCAGCTGTGGCCGGCCGGCCAATCCTGGTAGTCCGCGTACCCAAGCTCGCGCAGCAGCCAGTCCCAGCTGGCCCGCGCCAGCGGCAGGTCGGCGACCCACAGCTCCACGTGGTGAAACTCGCCTGTCCCCACGAGCCGCCTCCTGCTCCCTCAGCCGAACCGTTTCACGCCTCGACGCCCAACCGCGACGCAAAGGGAAACGGCGGATTCACTTGCCTTGAGGTGGCCCGGCGTGGGTGACTAGCGCCAAGCGATCACTGATTGACGATCAACGGAATACAGGGAGGCACGAGGAAGTGGGCGGCGCCGGTAACTCGGACGTCGAGCGGACTGCCGCCGACAAGCTCGGTCTCACCTCGGGTATGGCGGTCCAAGAACTCGGTCACGACGACGACGTGGACCAGGAATTGCTCGAAGCGGTGACTGCCCGAACGGGGCAAGATCTCTCGCCAGAGGAGTCCGATGACGTGGTCGACGCCGTGCTGCTCTGGTGGCGCGAGGACGACGGTGATCTGGTCGACGCATTGATGGATGCCCGCACCCGGCTCGACAGCGGCGGATCCATCTGGGTCCTGACCCCCAAGGCCGGCCGCGACCGCCATGTCGAGCCCAGCGACATCCTCGAAGCCGCGCCGACCGCCGGCCTGACACAGACCAGCAGCATCAGTGTCAGCAAGGACTGGAGCGGTTCGCGCCTCGTCGCTCCCAAGTCGCAGCGCGCCGCCCGGCGTTGACCGCCGGCGAGGTCGGCGCCGTCGCGCCGGGGTTCAGCCTCAAGGACCAGAACAATCAGCTCGTCAGCCTGGCGGACTTCGCCGGCGCCAAGAACGTCGTACTCCTGTTCTATCCCTCGGCCTTCAGCCGCAACTGCACCGGCGAGCTCTGCGCGATCCGGGACGAGCTGCCCAGGTTCGAGAACGCGGATGTGCAGCTTCTCGCCGTCTCCGTCGACCACGTGTACGCGCACAAGGTCTGGGCGGAGCAGGAGGGGTTCACGTTCCCGCTGCTCGCCGACTTCTGGCCGCACGGCGCCGTCGCGCAGGCCTACGGCTGCTTCGATTTCGGCAGTGGACGGGCGACCCGTGGCACCTTCATCATCGACAGGGCCGGAGTGGTGCGCTGGAAGGTTGTCAACGCCATGCCGGACCCGCGCGATGAGGCTGAGTACCTCGAGGTGCTCTCGACGTTGTGACCGGAGGGGCGACGAGTTGCCCTGCTACCGCTGCGACATCGTGCAGACCGACCCGCCGCGCGGCGCTTCGCCGTGGCAGCGCGGCGTCATCGCGGACCGCCAGGTACTGATCTGCCCGGTGTGCCAGCAGAGCCACGATTGGCGCGCCGACCTCGATCGCTGTGCCGGCTGCGGATCGACGCGACTCGCCCGCCGGCTGGGGGAGACGTCCTGCTCCGATTGCGGACGAGTCGGGCCGGGACTCCCGGGCTCAGCGGACGTCGTACGCGGGGAGACTGATCGTCCGCTCGCGGCGCAGGTCGAGACCGCGCTCGAACGAGTCCTCCGCGCGCCCCCCGCCTAGGTAGGCGCCGGGCGGGCGCTGTGTCCCGGTCGATCAACGTGTCAACGCCGACCCGCCACTTCCCGCACTCGCACGTTGATCAACTTCGGCACGTTGATCGACTTCGGCACGTTGATCAACCTGTCGTGACCAGACCGCCACTTCCCGCGCTCGCACGTTGATCGACTTCAGCACGTTGATCAACCTGTCGAGACCAGACCGCCGCTTCCCGCGCTCGCACGTTGATCGACTTCGGCACGTTGATCGACTTCGGCACGTTGATCAACCTGTCGAGACCAGACCGGCACTTCCCGCGCTCGCACGTTGATCGACTTCGGCACGTTGATCGACTTCAGCACGTTGATCAACATGTCGAGACCAGACCGGCACTTCCCGCACTCGCACGTTGATCGACTTCGGCACGTTGATCGACTTCGGCACTCCGCGAGCGCCCAGGTGAGGCGTACGACGGGGGGCGGGGGCTCAGCCGACGTGCGGGACCGAGCCGAAGCGGTTCTCGTAGACGGCCATGTTCTCGCTCAGCGCCTCGAGAATGCGTCCGACCATCGTCGGTGCGATCTTCAGCCGGGAGACGACGTCCATCGACCCCTCGCTGCCTGGCAGCGACTGGCAGAAGTCGAGCGTGAACTCGTGCGCGGTGTGCGACACGACGAGGAAGTTGGCGTAGGCGCCATGCCGCATTTCCGGGTCCACGCTGACGGCAATTCCGGAATCTTCGCTGTCGTCGTCGTGCGGCTGCTCTGACACGGCGGTCTCCTCGCCTCAGCGGCCGGGCATTCTCCGGCTCGTTGGCCAGGCTATGCGACCGCGCGACATGGTGCGCTCGCCATGGGTGCCGAGCCGGGTTGTTCCGCGCAGGATCTCGCGCAGATCCTCGGCCGGGAGTGCTTTCGCGTAGAGGTAGCCCTGAGCGAACCGGCAACCCATCGCCTGCAGTGCCTCCGCTTGTTCGCGGGTCTCGACCCCTTCGGCGACGGCGGCCAGGCCGAGGCTCTGGGCAAGCCCGACGACCGAGTCGACGATCGCGTCGTCCGCCGGGTCGGTGCCGAGGCCGCTGACGAACGTCCGGTCGATCTTGACCACGTCGACGGGGAAGCGACGCAGATAGGTGAGCGAGGAGTAGCCGGTCCCGAAGTCGTCGAGGGCGAGGCGGACGCCGAGGCCCTTCACGCCGATGAGGCGGCTGGTCGAATCGCTGGTCGCGTCGAGCAGCACGCTTTCGGTGATCTCCAGACAGAGCTCGCTTGGCGCGATGCCGCTGCGCGCCAGGGCGTCTTCGACGACGTCGACCAGGTCGCGGCACGACACCTGCGCCGCGGCGAGGTTGACCGACACCGAAAGGTCATGCGCTGTCTGTACGTCGTGTTGCCACTGGGCGAGCTGCCGGCACGCCTCGTTGAGGACCCATGTGCCCAGCGGCACGATGAGTCCGGTCTCTTCCGCGATGGACAGGAAGTCGCCTGGCGCAAGCAGACCCCGGTCGGGATGCTGCCAGCGGACAAGTGCTTCGACGCCAACCATCCCGTTGTTCGAAAGGTCCACGATCGGCTGGTAGTGCAGGACGAACTCGCCCTCGTCCAGGGCGCGGCGGATCTCGTTCTCGGTCTGCAGCCGCTTCGTCGCGACCTTGCCGATGCTCGCGTCGTACAGCTCGAAGCGGCCGCGGCCGCCATCCTTCGCCTTGTACATCGCGGCGTCGGCGTCGCGCAGCAAGCTGTCGGCGCTTGCTCCGGCGCCGGCCATGACCACCCCGATGCTTGCGGTGACGGTTGTCGCGACCCCCTTGATGACGGTGGGGGACCCGATGGCCTGCTCGAGCCGGTGCGCGACGATCAGAGCCTCGTCGGAGTCCGCGACGTTCTCGCACACCACCACGAACTCGTCACCGCCGAGCCGAGCCGCGACATCGCTGCCCCGCAGGCAGGAGTTCAGCCGCTCCGCGACGGTGACGAGCAGTTCGTCGCCGGCGTCGTGGCCGAGGCTGTCGTTGATGACTTTGAAACGGTCGAGGTCGATGAACAGAACCGCTACCTTGCCGCCTTGCCGGGTCGAGCGGAACAGCGCCTGGTCGAGCTGCTCCATGAGGAGCGCGCGATTTGCGAGTCCGGTGAGCGTGTCATGCAGAGCCATCTGCGTGAGCTTCGCCTCGGACTCCTTGCGCTCGGTGATGTCCTGCACGTGCGCAAGCGCGTAGCTTGGCTTTCCTTCGTCGTCGGTGATGGCAGAGACACTGAGGGCGGTCCAGCGGACGCCTTCGTCCCGGCGTACCAAACGCAGTTCCATCTGGAAGCGCTGCTGGCTGCCGCCGTTGTCGGTGAACTGCGCCATCGCGACGGTCGCGGTCTCGAAGTCGTCCGGGTGGATGAGCCGCTGGAATTCGATGCCGATGAGCTCCTCCGGGGAGAAGCCGGACATGACGCACAACGCGCGGTTGACCTTGAGCAGCACGCCCTGATGCGCCTGGCGCAGGTCGACCATCATCAAGCCGATGGGCGCATTGTCGAACGCGCTGCGGAAACGCACCTCACTGCTGCGAAGCTGCTTCTCCACTGCCTTGCGCTGACTGATGTCTCGCGCGATCAACGTCGTGCGTGGGCCCTCGCGTGTTTGCCAGGACGCGAGCGACAACTCGATGGACAGTGTCCGGCCGTCAGGACTGCGGCCGTCCATCTCGACCGTCTGGGTGGACAGGCGGCGCTTGTTGCTCGTGACGGCGAACGCGCGCAGGAGGTACGGCGCCTGAGCGTCCCACTCCGGCAGCAACATGCCGACGGCCTGACCCAGTGCCTCCTCCTCGGTGTAGCCGAAGACAGACTCGGCGCCCCGGTTCCAGAAGCGGATGACGTTGTTCCCGTCGCAGCTGATGATGGCATCGGGAGCAAAGCGGGTGATCGTGCGGAACAACGTCTCCGACTCGCGGAGCGCATCGATCGACACGAGCTGGCGCAGTACGGGCGCGACGAATCCGACGTCACCAAGCACGTGCCTCAGGTAGTCGTCGTCGACGGGTGAGTCGGCTGAGTCGACGAACTCGGCCAGCGCGAGCGTGCCTTCGGCATCGGCGATCGGTACGACGACCGTGCGGCCGACGATCCAGCCGGCCGATTCGGGAGCAGGCGCCAACGGTGGCAGCCGGTCCCGCTGCTCGACGACCGTGAAGGGCGTCATGGACGCGGTCCAGGCGAGGTCGAGAGTGCTCGTGCCGTCGGTGCGCAGCCGGCCGAGGCGGCCGGGCGTCGGTCCGGCGTCGGTGTGCTGGAGCGACCAGTTGCCGGCGCAGCCGAGCAGCCCGTCTTCCTCGAGCGTCCATACTCGCGCTGCCGCGAAGCCGGCTTCGATCGCGATGTGCTCGAGCAGGGTGGTCAGGCCGCTGGGCAGGCTCGCGGAGGTCGCCATAGCGACGAGCAAGTGCTGGCGCTCGTCGAGCGCGCGCTCGTCCTCCGTCGAGGCGATCCCCATACCGCGGCTCCCTGTCGATGCCTATCGCCCACGCAGCCGCTGGAATGGCGTCCCGAGACCTTGCGTGTCCTCTTTGTCCATCGGCGCATATTCGGCCGCTCAAATGGCCCGATCGACCCATTAGCTGTAGCCCTTTAGGGTCAGAGTCCGGGCGCGGCTGCCGGTGCCCCCCATTCGCCTACACTGTCGCTTCGCACGCCGGGCGTGTAGCTCAGTGGAAGAGCACTCGGTTTACACCCGAGTGGTCGCAGGTTCGAACCCTGCCGCGCCCACTCCGGACCGCGAGGTCAGAGGCACTCAGCCGCCGAAAGAAAAGGGACAACCCGACCCGT